>CALATR010000716.1 GCA_937891875.1 uncultured Pseudomonadota bacterium
AGGGCGAATCCGAGGGCGACCAGGCCGACTCCGAAGGCGACCAGGCCGACTCCGAAGGCGACCAGGGCGACCAGGGCGACTCCGAGGGCGACCAGGGCGACTCCGAGGGCGACCAGGGCGACCAGGGCGACCAGGGCGATCAGGGCGACCAGGGAGCTCAGAGTGACTCCGTCGCACAGGCAGACGCGTCCTCGGCGGGTATGAACGAGGACGACGGTGACCCGGCCGGGGCCGCCGATGCCGCGAGCGAGCAAGACGGCGGGTCCGAAGAGGACCAGGCGGGCACCGCGGGCACCCCCGACCCGCAGGACGGCCCCGTTGCCGGGCTCGCAGCGACCGCAGGCGAGGACGAAGGTCTCACCGCCGCCCAGGCCGCGGCGCTCATCCGGGCCGCAGGAGGCAACGGCGCCACCGTGCCTCTCTTCGCCCCGGACCAGCCGCCGGCCGACGAACGAACCCCAAGCAAGGACTGGTGATCCCATGCGCACGATGACCCTGCTGACCCTTCTTCTGGCCCACACCCCTACATGGGCCGCTACTCAGGCCGAGCTGACCCCCGAGACCGTCGCGCCCGGTCAGCCCGCCACGCTGACCATCACGACCGACACGGGCGCACCACCGACGCTGGGGAGCATTCCTGGCGTTCAGATCGCCGGCACCGGACGATCCACCCAGGTCCAGATCATCAACGGCGCCGTGAGCCAACAGACCACGTACACCTACCGTCTGGTCCCTGGCGCCGAGGGCACCTACGACCTGGGGCCCTACACGGTGGGCCCGGACCGGACGCCACCGCTCACGCTCCGTGTCGATCCGAACGCGCCGTCCGCCTCCCGCGCTCCGGCGTGGTCCAGCCCGGTCGCACCCGGTCGGTCGACCCAAGCCGCGCCGCCGGCCCCCACCGCGGACGCCGAGCGCGCGTTCGCCCGGATGTGGCTCGAAGACACCGAACCCGTCGTGGGCCAGGCGATCCCCCTCACGGTCAGCGCCTACCTCCGAAACGACGTCGGGGGAACGCTCGAGGCGGCCCCGTCGCTCGAAGCCCCCGACTTCATCGTCGAGGGCCTCGACGAGGAGCCCACCCGCAGCGAGACCGAGGTCGACGGCGTGCCGCACACCCGGTTCACGTGGACCGCGAGCCTCACACCTGTTCGCGCCGGAACCTACGAGCTGTCCACCTCCATCCCCGCGACGATTCAGTGGGTCGAGCGCACCGCCTCCCCGCGCCGTCGCTCCCTGCTCGACGAGCTGATCGCGGACGACCCGTTCTTCCGCAACTCCGGGCTGCCGAGCATGCTCCAGCAGTTCGGCAGCATGGGTATGGGCTTCTCGGAGCCCCAGGTGCGCAGCGCTCATGTCGACCTCACGACGCGACGCTCGCTGACGGTTGCCCTGCCCCCCGCGGACGGGCGGCCCGACGACTATGCGGGTGCCGTCGGGGACTTCGTCGTCGCCCTGCAGGATGCACCCGAGGAAAGGTCCGTGGGCGAGCCGGTCGAGCTGGTGTGGACGGTGTCCGGCAAGGGCAACTTCGATGCGCTGGACGTGACCGGCATCGCCGACGGCGAGACCTGGGACTCCTACCCCGTCGAGCGAGCGTTCGAGCCGACCAACCGCTCCCGCACCAAGGGAACCCTGACGCTGACCCAGCTCGTCGTGCCGAGGGAGCCCGGGGAGCTCGACCTGCCACCCCTGGCCTTCAGCTGGTTCGACCCGGCCGCCGAGGCGTACCGGACGAGCACCGTGGATCTCCCGACGATTCGGGTCACGGGTACCGCGGCAGGCGCTCAGACTGTGGCCTCCAGGGTCGACGCCGTATCGACCAGCAACGCGGCCGAGCCCAGCATCCGCGACGTCCGCAGTGAGCGCTTGCTCCCCATCACGGCCCACGCCGGTGTCCTCTGGGTCGTTGGGGCACTGTGGGCCACGCTCACGGCCGTCTGGCTGTTCGGCGACTGGCTGCGGTCGAGTATCCTGGCGCTACTGGGCGTCGCTCGCGGGCACGGGAGCACCGTCACCCTCCGTCGCAAGCTCCGTCGGGCCATCGAGCGAGGCGACGCGGACGGCCTGATCGAGGCCGGCCTGGCGCTGGTGGAGGCCGGCGCGGTCGATCGCGCTGCGGCGTCCACTCGGGCCTTCATCGCCGAGACCGAGCGCGTCCGGTACGGACATCGCACCCCAGACCTGGAAGCCCTCACCCAGCACGCAGCCGCCATGCTCGGCGACCGGGAACCGCTCATCCGAAAGGAGGCCGCATGATCCGCAATATGTACCCCTACAAAGCGCTGGTCGCCATCCTCTGCATCTCGGCCCTGCTCCTGGCCCCGCTCGTCGCCCGCGCCGAGTGGTCCTCGGGCGAGCTCGCCGCTCGGGCCGAGACCGCCGAACACCCCGGTGAGGCCGCCCTGGCTCGTCATCGCGCCGCGCTGCTCGATCCCGCCTCGGCGGACAGTACCGTGCATCCGGTCGCCATCAGCCCCCTCCAGCCTCGGTATCTGGCTTTGACCTTCACCGGCGGCGTGGCCCTGGGGCTCGGCGGGATCGCCTGGCTGGCCATCTCCGGCCGCCGACGCTCCGCCCTGGCCCTGGGAGTACTCGGTCTCTCCGCCGCCACCGCGGCAGCGGTTCCGTTGGCCCAGCTGGCAAGAGCCCGCGACCTCGCGATCGCGATGGAGGACGTCGCCGTCCACCTCTCGCCGGCCCCCTCTGCTCCCGAGACCGGAACCCTGAGCGCGGGCGATGCTGTTCGCATCGGGGCGGAACACGCCGACTTCGTGGAGGTGTCTACGGCGCACGTGTCGGGATGGGTGCCCCGGACGGCCTTGACGCGGGTCGTCCCCCTCGGCGCATGATGGCTCCTCGGGGAGGCGGGCGGCATGTACATCCTGGTGGTCGAGGACGACGCACGGATTCGTGAGTTCCTGGAACAGGGGCTTCGTGCCAACGGGCACACCGTGGACATTGCTCCGGATGGAACCGAGGGGTTGGGGCTGCTGCGCACCAACCCCTACGACGTGGCGATCATCGACCGGATGCTGCCGGGAATGGACGGGCTCACGCTCATCCAGACGGCGCGAGCCCGTGGCACGACCACGCCCATTCTCGTGCTCAGCGCGAAGACCGCCGTCGAGGACCGGGTCGCGGGACTGCAGGTCGGCGCGGACGACTACCTGACGAAGCCCTACTCCTACGCCGAGCTCGAAGCCCGACTCCTGGCGCTTCAGCGGCGGAGCTCCGGGCAGGTCACCGAGTCCACGACGCTCCGGGTGGGACCGCTGGAGCTCGACCGGCTCAGCCGCCGCGTCGCCCGAGGGGGCGTCGAGCTCGAGCTGCAGCCGAAGGAGTACGCCCTGCTCGAGTACCTGATGCAGCACGCCGGCCAGGTGGTCACCAAGGCCACGCTGCTCGACCGGATCTGGGGGATCAGCTTCGACCCGCAGACCAACGTGGTTGACGTGCTCGTCAGCCGGCTGCGCGCCAAGCTCGATAAGCCCTTCGACGAGCCGATGCTGAGGACCCGGCGAGGGGTGGGGTACGTCCTGGAAGCCCCGGAATGACCCTCACTCGACGCCTGAACCTCTGGTACGGCCTGGTGCTCGTCGCCGCGGTGTCGTTGGCGGGCGTCGTCGTGGAGCTCACCACCACCCGGCTGGCGAGCGCGCGGCGTACCGCCCTGATCGAGGAGATCCAGGCCGAGGTGACGCGCGCCTACGAGGCCGGTGGCGTCGACGCAGCGGGCGACGTCGAGTTTCCAGGCGTACAGCTTCGGCTCCGGGACGACGCTGGACGCCCATTGACCGGCATCGATCGGCCCACCACGCCCGGCGTGACCGTTCGCACCCGGATCGTGAAGGGGGTGTGGCTGGACACCGTGCTCCCGGATGCCGCGCTCGCGCAGGGCCGACGGGATGCGCGAGTCGCCGTGGGCGGAGGCGGGCTGCTGGTACTCCTCCTCGGGCTGGGCGGAGGGCTGTGGGCCACCCGACGCGCGCTCGACCCCATCCGAGCCGTCGCGCGGGCTGCGCGCTCGGCGCTCGACACGGGAGATCCTGCAGCTCGAGTGCCCTCTCCGGGCACCGGAGACGAGCTCGACGACATGGTCGGCGTGCTCAACGAGCTGCTGCAGACCGACCAGGAGCGCATCGAGCAGATGCGCGCCAGCCTCGACCACATCGGGCACGACCTCCGAACGCCGATGACCCGCATCCGTGCCGCCGCCGAGCTGGCCCTGTCGCGCGACGATCCGGACGAGCGGGCAGGCGCCCTGGAGGTCGCCATCGAGGAGGCCACCGCCACCGAGCAGCTGCTGACCCGCCTGCTCGACCTCACCCGCGCGGAGGCCGGGATGCTCCCCCTCGACCTTCGCGAGCTCGAGCCCGACGCCCTGCTGCGCCGGGTCGCCGCGCTGTACGAGCACGTGGCCGAGGAGCGAGACATCCAGCTCGTGGTCGACGCGCACCCGGTCCCGACCATCGTCGCGGATCGCACCCGCCTCGAGCAGGCGCTGGCCAACCTGGTCGACAACGCCATCAAGTTCTCGCCGAATGGGGCCCGCGTCCGCCTGTCCACGACGTCTGACGACGACCACGTCCACCTGGTCGTCGAGGACGAGGGGCCTGGCATTCCGGAGACGGACCGGGAACGGGTGTTCGAGCGACTCGTCCGCGGCGACCCGAGCCGCAGCTCCCCTGGCGCAGGACTGGGTCTGGCCATGGTCCGGGCCATCGCCCAAGCGCATGGGGGGAGCGTGCGCCTGGAGGACGGCGTCTCCGGCGGAGCCCGAGCCACCCTGGTGCTGCCCAGGCGCCCGTCGCCATGAACGAGACCGCCGCGCTCTTCCTCACCCTGGGCCTGGTGCTAGGGCTCGCTCGGGTCGCTCGCGCGGGGGCTCACCTCCTGCACGTACCGCAGGTATCGATCCTGATGCTGGCAGGGCTGCTCAGCGGTCCCATGGCGTTGGACCTCATCCCCGAATCGGTGCGGACGTCGTACCCCACGGTCGCCGAGGCCACACTCGCCATGGTGGGGTTCCTCCTCGGCGGTGAGCTGTCGCTGCGCAACCTGGCCGAGCGTGGACGGGCCGTCCTCTCGATCTCGATCGTCGACACCCTGCTGACCTTCGCCATGGTGGGCGCCGGCCTCTGGGCCCTCGGGCTCCCCTGGCCGGCAGCCGCGGTCCTGGGCTGCGCGGCCGTCGCAACGGACCCGGCAGCCGTCCAGAGCGTCATCCAGGAGAGCCGCGCCGACGGCCCGATCTCCAAGACCCTGCTCGGGGTGGTCGCGATCGACGACCTGTGGGGCATCCTGCTATTCTCGGTCGTCATCGCCTTCATCCCGGGCGCAGGAGAGGGCGGCTTGTGGGCGGGTGCCGCCGAGTCCGTCGGTTCCATCGCGGCGGGTGCCGCCCTCGGCGGCGTCATGGCCCTCGTGACGGGTAAGCTGGACCGCGGGAGGCCCACCCTGGAAGAGGCGCTCGCCTTCGTGTTCATCGCGGTCGGTGTGGCGGAGGCGCTCGACCTCTCATACCTGCTCACTGCCGTGTCCATGGGGGCGGTGGTCTCGAATCTAGCGACCTCCCACGAGCACACCTTCCGCGAGATCGAGGGCATCGAGTGGCCCTTCCTCGTGGTGTTCTTCGTGCTCTCCGGGGCGTCGATGGAGCCTGCCGGACCTGGCGGGTCCGCGATGATCGCGGTCGGTGCCTATGTCGCGCTCCGGACCAGCGCCCGTGTCGTCGCCGGCTGGACCGGCTCCCGACTCGGAGGTCTCGAGCGGCGCGCGGGCATCCTGGGCCTCGGGCTGCTACCACAGGCCGGCGTGGCGCTCGGCCTGGTGCTGGTGGTCGCGGAGCGCATCCCGGAGGTGGGCACCCAGGCGCTGCCCGTCGTCATCCTGGGCACGGTGGTGTTCGAGGTGGTCGGTCCCGTCGTGACGCGAGCGGTGCTCCGACAGCTCGGCGAGACGGGCCGCCGCGAGGTCGGGAGCTGAGCGGAGCCGAGCGTATGCGCCATGCGCGCAGCATCATCGCTCCTCGTCGTCATCGGCATCGTGCAGGACCGCAGGGTCCGAGCCCTGCTGCTGCGTACCGTGAAGCCAACTGGCCACGGCGAGGCCCACCACGGCCGAGGCCAGTGCGAAGATGTGCAAGGCGTCGGTGGTCTTGAGGTCGAGGAGGATGAACTTCCGGGCGAGGGCGATCTGCGCGATCAGCATGACGGTCCTCACCTGGACGATGTGCTGTCTCCTGTGCACCACCTTCACGATCGAGTGCTTGAACTCCAGCGCGATGAGCAGGGTCATGATCGCGCCGAACACGGTCTGGAATGTCGCGTGCTCGAGCGGATCCAGCCCCGCGACGAACAGGTCGAATGCGACCATCCTGACCAGGTTCCAGAGGGCAACTACAACGACGCCGACGATGACAAATCCCAGCAAGACGGCAATCAGTTGTTCGAAGCGTTCGTAGAACGTCATCACACGCCAGAATCGGGCGAGGTCCGAAACGGGCGGCTCCGAGCGATGCTCGATTTCCTTCATTCATCTCTCCAGAATACAACGAGAATCAGCGCGATCACGAGACCACCACCCCATACCGGGTGCTCGCCGCGGCCTGTTCGGTCACGTCGCGCTCGATGGTCTCGGTGATTCGGTCCAGCGGCAGGTCATTGGGATCGCGACCGAACGGATCGTCGAGCTCACTCCCCAGTGCCTCGATGGCGAACACCGGAAACGCGACAAGACCGACGACAAGTACGCTCCAAGCGCTGAGCTCGTCGACGATGGACAGCGGCAACGTCACCAGGAACGCCAGCACGATCTGGCGCACCAGGACGACGAATCCCACCGGCGTGGGAGTCTTGAGGATGCGCTCGCACCCTCCGAGGCGGTCGACGAGCGCGCTGAGCTCCTGCTCGGCGCGGTGGGTCATCGCGGGACCAAGCTCACCAGACGCCGCCTGGATGTGCTCCGACAGCGCCCTCGCGGCATGCAACGCAGGGTGGGGTGCTCCTGCGAGGTCCGCAGCGCGGTCTGCAGGCAAGAGTCTCTCCGCGTCGGCGGCAATCGGCTCGCCCCGAAGGGTCCTCTTCGTGCTGTGGGCGAACAGGGCTATCCATGGCGCCGTGTCGGCACCGAGCTGTGCGCCACCATGGGTCGCCAGGAGGCGATGCAGGTTGCGACTGGCGTTGACGATTCCCCCCCAGAGGGTCCGCCCCTCCCAGAACCGAGCGTATGCGGCGTTTGCCCTGAACCCAAGGGTCAGAGCCATCAGCGCGCCGCCCACCTCATGAAAGGCAAGCGGAAGACTCGGGGTCCACCAGCCCGTCTCGTGGAGACCCCAGAGGATGCCGGTCAACACGCAACACCCGAGGGTCTGAACGTAGACCGCAGGCTTCAGCGTGCCAAGCGGTGCCACGACCATCAGCGCGGACCGGCTTCGTCGGTAGCTGTACAGGGGTCACCTCGTTCGGGCCTTGGTCAATACCACGTACCCCATCGATGCAGGCGCGGCGCTGCCGGCCTGGCGGCCCATCCCCGCGCCTGGAGAGGTTTCGGGAGTGCGTGCCGCCGTGCTGGCTTCAGCGCGCGCAGCCGCGCCACGCGCTCCTCGGTCGCTGGATGCGTCCGCAAGTAGCTGGGATTGGGGTCGCGGCCGGACAGGCCCACCAGGCGCTGGAGGAACGACGTGGGAGCCTCGATCCGCAGCAGCGCCGAGGCGAGGCCCTCGGGATCGCCGGTGAGCTCCACCGCCGCGAGGTCGGCCTGAAACTCCCGGGTCCGGGAAAGCGCGAGCTGCAGAAGCGTCGCCACGGTCGGGCTCGAAGCCAGGACCAGCCCCACCCACTGGGTCGTGGCGTCCGCGCCGAGCCATCCCACCATCACCAGCGCCATGCCCACCGGACCGAGCCCGGCGGTGAACCTCGAGAAGCCGTCCGCGATCCCCATCACCACCAGGTCTCGGTTCGTGATGTGGCCAATCTCGTGCGCGAGGACACCGGCGAGCTCCCGGTGGGGCAGGGACCGCAGCAGGCCCTCGGTGACGGCGACCGCCGGCCGACCGTCGACCCAGGTGGACAGCGCGTTCGGCACCGCAGAGGGGATCCAGTACACCCGCGGAAGCGCCTCGAGCCCCGCGCGACCGGCCAGCGCCTCGACGAGCCCGATCAGGCCCGGCGCTTCGACCGCGGAGACCGGACGTGCTCGGTACATGCGAAGCACGATGCGCCCTGCGCTGCCAGCCGCCAGGCCGACCGTGGACAAGCCCAGCACGACGGCGAGCAGCGCGAACGGCGGACCACCGATCAGCAAGACCAACAGCGCGGCCTGGCCCACGAGCACGCCGATCAGCAGCGCGGACTGCAACCGGTTCACCCACCGGTGACGTCGGGCCAGCGCGTCGTCGAGCACCTCCTCACCCGCCCTTCGACGGGATCACGCGGCCGACGCTTCAGCGCGGGACAACACGATGTTCCCGTCGACGACATCGACCCGTACGTGGTCCCCGCTCAGGATCCTCCCGGCCAGCAGCTCTTCGGAGAGCGGCTCCAGCACGTGCTCCCGCAGCGTCCGCTTGAGCGGCCGAGCCCCGAACGCCGGATCGTAGCCGAGCTCGGCAAGGCGGTCCTTGGCGGCGTCGGACAGGGTGAGCGTGAGCTGGCGTTCCTGGAGCAGCGGCGCCAGGTGGCCGACCTGAACGTCCACGATCTCGCGGATGCGCGCCTTCTCGAGCCGGTCGAAGATCACGATGCTGTCGATCCGGTTGAGGAACTCCGGGCGGAACTGGGCGCCCAGGGCCTCCATGCAGCGCCGCTCGACCTCCTCCTTGTCGTCGATCTCGAGGATGTAGTGCGACCCCACGTTCGACGTCAGGATCAGGATGGTGTTGCGGAAGTCCACCGTGCGCCCCTTGCCATCCGTCAGACGCCCGTCGTCGAGCACCTGCAGCAGCACGTTGAACACGTCTTGGTGTGCTTTTTCGATCTCGTCGAACAGGACCACGCTGTAGGGGCGCCGACGCACCGCCTCGGTCAGCTGCCCACCCTCATCGTAGCCGACATAGCCGGGAGGCGCGCCGATCAGACGGCTCACGGCGTGCTTCTCCATGTACTCGCTCATGTCGATGCGCACGACGTTGCGCTCGTCGTCGAACAGGAAGGCGGCCAGCGCCTTGGCGAGCTCGGTCTTGCCCACGCCCGTCGGCCCCAGGAACATGAACGACCCGATCGGCCGGTTCGGATCCTGCAGCCCGGCGCGCGCCAGGCGGATGGCCTTCGAGACCCGCTTGACCGCCTCGTCCTGCCCCACGACGCGCTGGTGCAGCCGCTCCTCCATGTGCAGCAGCCGCTCGGACTCCGACTCCAGCATCTTGGACACGGGGATCCCCGTCCACCGCGCGATGATCAGCGCGATGTCCTCGGCCGTGACCTCCTCGCGGACGTACGACCCGGTCTCCTGGGCAGCCGCCAGCTTCTGCTCGGCTTCCTCCACCTTCTTCTCGAGCTCCGGGATCTTGCCGTACTGGATCTCCGAGGCCCTGGAGAGGTCGCCCTGACGCGTCTTCTGCTCCAGCTCCCCTCGGAGCGCGTCGATATCGGCCTTGATCCGCTTGATCTCCATCACGATGTCGCGCTGCTGCTCCCAGCGGCCCCGCAGCCCACGGATCTCCTCCTCCTTCTCGGCGACGAGCTTCTCGACCTCCTTGCGGCGCTCCTTCACCTCCTTACCCTTCTCCCGCTTGAGCGCCTCGAGCTCGATCTGCAGGCGGGTGAGCTCGCGCTCAGCCTGGTCGATCTCGGTGGGAACACTCTCGATCTCCATCTTGAGCCGGCTCGCCGCCTCGTCGACGAGGTCGATGGCCTTATCGGGAAGGTAACGGTCTGCGATGTAGCGGTGCGACAGCCGCGCGGCGGCCACCACCGCAGCGTCCTGGATGCGGATGCCGTGGTGGACCTCGTACTTCTCGCGGATGCCCCGGAGGATGGCGATGGTGTCCTCGACCGAGGGCTCGCCCACGAACACCGGCTGGAAGCGGCGCTCCAGCGCCTTGTCCTTCTCGATGTGCTTGCGGTACTCGTCGAGGGTGGTGGCGCCGATACACCGAAGCTGCCCACGGGCGAGCGCGGGCTTGAGCATGTTCGCCGCGTCCTGGGCCCCCTCGGCACCGCCGGCCCCCACCAGCGTGTGGAGCTCGTCGATGAACAGGATGATCTGGCCCTCGGACGCCTCGATCTCGCCGATGACGGCCTTCAGGCGTTCCTCGAACTCGCCACGGTACTTGGCGCCCGCGACCATCCCGGCAAGGTCGAGCGCCAGGACCCGCTTGTTGTGAAGACTCTCTGGCACGTCCCCGTCGACGACCCGGGCGGCGATTCCCTCGACGATGGCGGTCTTGCCCACACCCGGCTCGCCGATCAGCACCGGGTTGTTCTTCGTGCGTCGCGACAGGACCTGCAGCGCTCGCCGGATCTCCTCGTCGCGACCGATGACCGGGTCCAGCTTGCCCTGTCGCGCCGCATCCGTCAGATCGTAGGTGTACTTCTCGAGCGCCTGGTACTTGCCCTCGGGATCGGCGTCGGTGACCCGCTGGGAGCCCCGCACGTCCTGGAGGACCTGCTGGACGGCACCCGGCGTGAGCCCCAGCTTTCCGAGCACCTTGCCGGCCTCTCCGCCCTTCGACGAGAGCATGGCCAGCAGGAGGTGCTCGGTGGACACGTACTCGTCCTTCATCGAGTCGGCGCTGGCGAACGCGGCGTCGAGCACGTCCTTGAGATCCCGCCCGATGTAGGTGTCGGCGCCGTGCACGCGCGGTCGTCTGGCGAGCGCGTCCCCGATGGCCTGGCGTGCCTGGGCCACGCCGACGCCCACCCGCTGCAGGATCATCGGCACCAGCCCGTTCTCCTGCTGGAGCAGGGCGGCGCACAGGTGGAGGCCCGTCACCTCCTGGTGGTCGGCGCGACGCGCCTGGGCTTCGGCGTCGGCGAGCGCCTCGCGGGACTTCACGGTCAGCTTGTCGAGTCTCATCGTTCACGCCCTTTCGCCGGAGTGAACACCTCCAGCACGTAGGTATGGGTGGGATCCTGGAAGGCCATGGTGCGTCGCATCCATCGGTTGCCGTCTGGCAGCTCGATCTCGGCCACCTCGACGGGCAGCAGACCGACCCCGGAGAGGTCAAGACGCCGCATGGCGGCGGAGTTCTGGTATAGAGGGGCGCCGTCCGAGGACCACAGGCGCACCGGGTGCTCCACCGCCTCCATCAGGAATGCGATGGGGTCGCCCCGGTGACCTCGGGTCCACGGCTGTGGGCCGTCCCCACGCACCGCGCCACGCATGGCGGCGGTCAGCAGCGCGTGGACGGCGAGGTCGGGCGTCGGCGCCGTCGCCCGGCGGGGTGCCGGCCGCCACCGGCTCGGTAGATGGCGCACCTCCTCGATCAAGACGAACCGGTAACGGCTGGACATGAACCCTCCCTACTGGACCGCGATGGTACGCGGCCCCGTTCCCGTGTTGGCCTTCTTCGGGAACCGAACCCCCAGAACGCCGTCCTTGAAGTGCGCCTCAGCCGCCTCGACGTCGAGATCGCGGGGGAGCGGCACGGCGCGCTGGACGGAGCCGAAGTAGCGCTCGGTTCGGTACACGCCCTCCTCGTCCGAGGTCGAGTCGTGCTGCTTGTGCCCCTTGAGCACCAGCGTGTTGTTGTCGATGGACAGCGTCACGTCATCGCGCGACATGCCCGGCAGCTCGAAGTCGACGCGCAGGGCGTCTCCCTCGTCCACCACGTCCACCGACACCCCGAAGCGCGCAGGGCTGAAGTCACCGAACCAACGGTCGACCTGGTTGAAGTGGGCGAACGGATCCCGGAAGAAGGGGTCGCGCAGCATGGCGTCCATCATCCGGCTCATCTGAGCGAACGGGTCCTGCGGACGGGCCAGCGCGCCGTGCGAGGGCGTCGTCTGCGGCCTGGTGTCCACCGCGGTCGAGGTCTCCGGCTGCGCGGTCTCCTCCTCCTTGGATCGGCGGAAGAACTTGAACGGGTTCCACTTTTCGAGCGTGCTCATGTCGACCTCCTCAGTCGTCGTGGGCTCAGGCGAGCCCCAGCAGGGTTCCAGTGATGAGGGTGTCTGCGAACTGCAGCCCGAGGATGACCACCACTGGGGTCAGGTCAAGCCCGCTGACCACCAGCCACGGAAGCCGACGGCGGATCGCGTACAGGGCGGGGTCCACGACCCCGTACAGCCCCTGGATGAGCGACCGGATCAGCCCCGGTGGGGGGCTCGGGCGGACCCAGGACAGCACCACCCGCACCAACACCGCCAGGGAGAGCAGGCTGACGACGGAGTGGAAGAGCTGAGCTGTGGCCAGGAACAGGCTGGAGAGCATGACGTCCTCCTCGCCCCTTTTTCTGGGCACGGTTCCTCACCGTCGCGTTGCGGAAACCTTACCGTGTTGAAAGGTCATTGGGCCGGCCGGCTATCGCCCCGACAAGTGGCGTCTATCCCGCTGAATCACGCCCAGGAGGTGCAACGCCACTTCGATCCCGGGCAAATTCACGCCGAGCTCGTGATGCAGGTTCCAGCTCACCCGGACCCGCTCGACGACGACTTCGTAGTCGAGCTCATCCCCGTCGAGCACGACGATTCCGGCCTCGCACAGCTCGACGACGAAACCCTCCGGCACCGCCAGAAGCTCCGCCATGCGTCGTGTCGCTGAAGTGCTCATGTCGTCTCCCTCAGCGCCGCTCGGACATCACGACGGTAGGCGGCTCGGAGCGCCTCGAGTACCTCGTCCGGTACGTGCCCGTCCGGTGCCATCACCTGCAGGTGCGCGTAGAGGTGTCCGGCAGCGCGGTCCTTGCGGGCGATTCCCTTCCCCCGGACGCGAAGGGTCTGCCCCGACTGGCTGCCCGCCGGCACCCGCAGGCGGACGGCGCCGTC
>CALATR010000717.1 GCA_937891875.1 uncultured Pseudomonadota bacterium
AGCCGCCCGACCGAGGGCCCGCTTGCTGTACGGATCCCCGCCGTCCAGCGCGACCTGGGCCGCGTAGTGGTAGGTCGCGTAGTCGCGCCCGTGGTCGGACTTCTGCGCCTCACGCAGGGCACCGCCCACGGCGAAGGCGTGCCAGACGAGCAGGAAGGCGATCAGCAGCCAGGCTGTGGGGCGGGGCATCGGGCGCAGCGTAGCGCGGAGGTCGCGGCAGCGGGGAGCGGGGTAGGCTCGGCGGGGGGGTTCGTGATGTCGCGATGAACGTGACGTCGCGTGGCTGCGGGCAGGGACGCGGCGGGTCGGTCTCCAGTCTCCAGTCGCCAGTCTCCAGTCCTACGGCAGCGGAAGAGCCGCGGTCGTCCCGGTGCAGCCTCCGACTGGAACCACCGCGTTCAGACCTCCCAGGCCAACGCAGATTCCAGAGCCTGCCGGACTGCAACCTCGGTTCGCGTCCAGACCGCTCCCTGGCAGGCCGAAGCTGGAGACTGGGGACTGGAGACCGACCCTCCACTCCCTCGCCCCGAAGCTACGCGACGCTGGCCCGCCACCTTCCCGCGAACCCGCGAGACCAGCCTCTAGAACAGCGGCTCGATGTACTCCGGGTCGATGGTGCCGGAGACCTCGCCGCTCGGGTCCTCGATCAGGAACTCGACCCGGCGGTTCTCCCGCGAGGCTGCGTCGGTCGCGACCCGGGGGTAGCCCTCGCCGCCAGACAGGGTGACGATCCGGTCCTCGTCGATGCCGCTACGCTCCAGGAACGCGGCCACCGCCTCGGCGCGACGCTCGGACAGGGCCTCGTTGCGGGCCGTGCTGCCGATCGCGTCAGTGTTGCCGATCAGCACGATGTTCACATCAGGATGTTCACGCAGGATGTCCAGATTGTACTGGATGTCGTTCAGCGCGCGGGCGTCGAGCCAGGCCTGATCGAAGCCGAAGTAGACGGGTCGGAGGGCGGGCGCGGTCGCGTCGGCCACGACCGGCACGGTGGACAGCTGGCCGTCGGTCTCCGGAGCGTCCGCGGCGGACGTGATCGTCGGGAGGAGCAGCAGGACGACGAGGTGGACGAGGTTGCGCATGGACGCTCCTTGGCTCGGGTTCGATCTACATGTATGCAACCATCACATTGCATGCAAACCACATGCAACCAGCCTGCAACCCTCCCCACACTTGCCGGTGCTCGTCCGGGTGCCCACCCTCTACGTCCCGCGCTATCCCACCCCTCCGCTCTCCTTCCCCGGAGTCTCCGTGGCCATCCTCAAGGTCGCCCAGATGGGTCCCCCCGTGCTGCGGCGGGTCGCCGAGCCGGTCGATCCCGCGGCCATCCGCACGCCCGCCTTTCGGCGCGTCTGCCAGGACCTGCTCGACACGATGGACGAGTACGACGGCGCCGGGCTCGCCGCGCCCCAGGTGCACCTGTCCGTGCGCGTGGTGGTCCTCACCCTCGACGGCTCCGAGGGGCCCGAGGTGTGGGTGAATCCCGTGCTCACCCCACTCACCGACCGGACGTCCGCGACCTACGAGGGCTGCCTGTCGGTCGAGGGCATGCGCGGCCGGGTCGCTCGCCCCGCGCGCATCCACGTGCGCTTCCTCGACGACGAGGGCGCCGAGCGCGCCTACGTGCTGCAGGGCTTTCCCGCCGTGGTCGCCCAGCACGAGTGCGATCACCTCGACGGGGTGCTCTACATCGACAAGGCCGACCCGCGAACCCTGGCGTTCCTCCCCGAGTTCCGCAAGTTCGGGCGCATGGACGAGTACGAGGATGCCCCGCCCGAGGACCTCGACGACGAGCCCGAGCTGGGCGATGCTGTGATCGAGGTCCCGGCGGACCTCTCAGCGGCCGAGGCCCTCGCCCTGGCCGAGCCGCACCTGCTGTCGAGCGAGGAGGAGTGATGGGACTGTTCGACCTCTTCCGGGCCTCGCCGGAGAAGCGCATCGAGAAGGCGAAGAAGGCCCTCGAGGCGGATGATCCCGCGATGGCCCGCGACCACCTGGACGGGCTGGACGGCCCGGAGGCGGACGCGATCCGGCGCCTGGCGTTCGAGCAGCTGGTGCTGCGCAACCTGGAAGCCGCGGTCAGCTGGGCCGAGGCCGGCGACGACGAGCGGGTGCGCATCCACCTCGAGCTCGCCGACGAGCACCACCTGGGCGGCCTCGAGGAGAAGTTCCGCGACACCCGGCGTCGCCTGCGGGAGATCCGCGAGGCCCACCGCGCCGAGATCGAGGAGGCGGAGCGGCGCAAGCAGGCGCGCATGATGCAGATCGACCCGCTGCACACGGGACCGGGCAGCCTCTCCATCCCCGGCATCGAGGACGAGGTGCTCGGCGACGACAAGGAGGAGCTGCGCGCCCGGCTCGCCCTGCTGATCGAGGGCTACCCCGAGGATCTGCGCAGCAGCGTGGACGACCTGGGAGCGGACTTCGCCCGCGCCGCGCTCGATCTGGAGGAGGGCCGTCCCGACCTCGCGCTGCAGGCCCTGGTCGTGCTGTCCGACGACGCCCCCCTGGTCCGCTGGGAGCGCGCCCGCTGCGCCCACATGCTCGGCGATCCCAAGAGTGCCGCCCGCGAGCTGCGCGCCTTCGCCAACCTGGTCGGCGGTCACAAGGCGGTCGGCAACTCCCACAGCGGCCTGATGCTGGCCCAGTGCCTCGCCCAGACCGGCGATCCCCACGGCGGCCTGCGCGTGGTCCGCGACCTGCGCGCCACCGATCCTCGCGTGGGGGGCGTGCTCTTCGCCCAGCTCCTCGCCGCCACCGAGCAGTTCGCGGAGGCCGACAGCGTCCTGCGCGCGCTCATCAAGAACCACCCCCTCGAGGCCTCGCTCTACAAGATGCTGGCCGGGGTGCGGATCGCCGGCGGCGAGCGGGTCGCAGCGATGCGCGCGCTGGAGCAGGGCCTGCACCAGAACCACTGCGCCTCGGGCACCTGCTCCGCCAGGCCCCCCGACGTCGAGTCGAAGCGCTTGCTCGCCACGCTCTATCTGGAGGACGGGCTCGAGACCCAGCGCGCCCTGCAGCTGCTGGAGGAGGCTCCCCTGCGCGGCGGCCCGAGCTGGGACGACCTCTACGTCGAGGCCCTCGCGGCGAAGGCCCGGCGCGATGATCGCCTCCCTGCCCTGCTCGCCACCCTGCGCCAGCACACTCCGGAAGGCGATCCGCGGGCGGAACGGCTGCAGGAGCACTTCCCGGCGTAGACCTACTGGCGGCCGCCCATGCCGCCGCCGCCGCCCATGCCGCCGCCGCCCATGCCGCGTCCGCCACCGCCCATGCCGCCACCGCCCATGCCGCCGCCGGATCCGTGGTGCATGTCGTGCACGAACGCGTAGACCGCGTCGAGGTCCTCGGGCGAGAGCACCTCCTTCCAGGCGATCATGGCCGTTCCTGGGCGTCCTTCCTCGATGATCTGCCGACGAGGGATCCCGCGGAAGCGAGCCTCGCGCACGCCGCGCAGGTCGGGGGGACTCGGGTCGAGGCCGGCGGCTGCGGGTCCATCGCCCCGACCCTCGGGACCGTGGCAGCTGGCGCAGTTTGTCGCGAACACCTCGGCCCCACGGGCGACCGGCGACGCCGCAGCGACAGTCTCGGCGGCCGCGGGCTCGGCCGGCGCGGCGACCGGATCCGCCTCGGGCGCCGGGGGCTCGGCAGACGTGGTGGTGGAGCAGGCCGACAGGGCGGCCAGGGTGACGATCGTGAGCATGCGCATGGGACCTCCAGGATCCCCATCTGACCACCCCGCCGCGACCGGCCCTGCGGCGAATCGTCGCGGCCCCCCAGGGCGCCGACTGGCCGGGCTGCCGACAGGCGGGTAGGTGCGCCGACGATCCCCGGAGCCCCCCGTGTCCCTGACCTCCAAGCAGCGCCGCCACCTGCGCTCCCTCGCCCACCACCTCGACCCCGTCGTGCTCGTCGGTGGCAACGGCATCACCCCCCAGGTGGAGCAGGCGGTGCAGAACGAGCTCGAGAGCCACGAGCTCATCAAGGTGCGGATCCACCGCGACGCCCCGGTGAACGTCAAGATCGGCGGCGCGGAGCTCGCGGAAAGCTGCAGCGCCGAGCTGGTGCAGACCATCGGCCGCATGGCGGTGCTCTACAAGCGCCGGGAGAAGGACCCCGACATCGTGCTCCCCAAGGGCGAGTGAGGTCGGTCGACAGGACGGGCGGGCACGACCCCAAGCCGGGCGAACACCCCGCGGAGCGCCGCCTGCAGCGCCTGGAGCAGGCTCTCGCCGAGCGCCTCGCCCACGTGCGCTGCGCCGTGCAGGCGGTCCACCACCGTCACAACATGAGCGCCATCCTGCGCACCTGCGACGCCCTGGGTCTGCACCACGTGCACCTCATCGAGGGCCACTTCCGCCCGTCGAAGGGCGCGGCCCGCGGCGCGGAGCGCTGGTTGGACCTCCATCATCACCAGACGGTCGAAGAGGGCGTCGCTGCGGTGAAGGCGTCGGGCTGCACCCTGTGGGTCGCCGATCTCACCGACGACAGCGTCCCCCCCGAGGCCATCCCCCTGGATCGCCCGGTGTGCCTGTGGTTCGGCGCGGAGCTCCTGGGGGTGGACCCGGTCGCCCTCGAAGCCGCCGACGGTGTGGTGCACATCCCCATGCGCGGCCTCGCCCAGTCCCTCAACGTCTCGGTCGCCGCCGCCCTCGCCCTGCGCGCCGTCGTCGAGCGCACCCGCGAGCTGCACGGTCGGGCGGCGCTCTTGCCAGATGAGGAGCGGGAGGCGGTGTGGCGGGAGTGGATCGGGAGAGAGGAGAAGCTGCAGGAGGCGCTGAGGCAGCGGGGGTAGCGTGCCGCACGCGGGGATACCGCTGCTTCGAGCGAGAGAGTGGCGGGGCGGGTCCTGCCGCGAGACCAGGTCGCGTGGGTGCCGACAGGGGAGTGG
>CALATR010000718.1 GCA_937891875.1 uncultured Pseudomonadota bacterium
GGAACGCCAGGCCAAGCTTGGCTGAACTCGTCAATTGAGAGGTATTGACCATGTGAATTGCTCGTACGACATGTAGACCGCCGGGCCGTGGACGAGGGTGACCTCCCCGCGGGGGTCTCGGAGGGCCGCCGTGAGGCGGTCGCCTGCCTTGGGCAGGGGTCGAAGGTGTGGGCCGCAACGCAAGTGAACCCGAGTCGGCCTCGTTACGTTCGTTAGGAAGTGGCTTTCCTCCCGGAGGGTGGGCGGTCCGTCGCTGCCGGTGAAGCAACGAGCACGTGCAGCCGGCAGGCTTCCCGGGGTGATTGGGGGCAGCGCACACCGAAAGTTCAGTCAGGAACCTGGGAGATCTGTCGTCGTGGGTGGAACCCAACGCCTCGGGCAACCGTCAGCGGCGGCGGCAGAAGTCGGCGGGGCCCATAGTACCGTTGAAACCGGGTAATTCCGGTGGAGGGAAGGAGCCCTACCACATCAATGCGTGAAACAACGACTGGAGTGCCGATTGGATCTGGAAGATCCCACTACGGAACAAGGGGTGCTGTTCGACGAGGCCCGTAGGGATCGTCGCCGAGAAGTGCCCCCGAAGCTCTCCAAGCTGCGTTTCAAGCTCGGCCAGAAGGCCAAGCGGGAGCCGAAGTTTCGGTTCTACTCGCTCTACGGACATCTCCTCCGGGAGGATGTCCTGCAGACGGCCTGGGCGGTGGTGCGCGGCAGCAGAGGCGGTCGCACACCTGGCGTCGACGGCATCGCGGTGCACCACATCGTGAATGCGGAGGACGGCGTCGAGTGCTTGCTGGACGCGATCCGAGAGGATCTCCGAGGCAAGGACTATCGACCAGACCCGGTGAAGCGCGTCGAGATCCCCAAAGCCAACGGCAAGACGCGACCCTTGGGCATTCCAACGCTCCGGGACCGCATCGTGCAGACGGCTGTCCTGCTCCTCCTGGAGCCGATCTTCGAAGCGGACTTCCTGGATTGCTCGCACGGGTTTAGACCCGAGCGCTCAGCCCATGATGCCGTGGACGAGATCGAGTCCTTCGTGTGGAAGCGGTACCGGGAGGTCTACGACGCCGACTTGAAAGGCTACTTCGACTCGATCCCGCACGACAAGCTGATGAAGGGCCTGGAGTCTCGGATCTCCGACCGCTCCATGTTGGCCTTGATCCGCAAGTTCTTGCGTGCACCAGTGAAGGAAGGGAAGGGTCCGCCGCGGCGACCCAAGAGCGGCACTCCCCAAGGAGGCGTGATCTCGCCGCTGCTGGCCAACAGCTTCCTACATTGGTTCGACCGGGCGTTTCACTCGAAGACTGGACCGGGAACATGGGCGAAGGCGAGGCTGGTTCGCTACGCCGACGACTTCGTGATCATGGCCCGGTTCATCGACGAACGGATCCTCGGATGGGTCGAACACGTGCTGGAGGTCCGGCTTGGCCTGACCATCAACCGTGAGAAGACAAAGGTCGTCAATGTCGAGAAAGAAGGTTCCATTCTAGAGTTCTTGGGGTTTTCGATCCGCTGGAGCCGAAGCCACCTCCCAGGAGGTGGTCCAAGGTATGTGCGGGTCGAGCCATCCAAGAGCGCCCGCAAGCGTGCCAGGGCGCACATCCGGGAGCTGACTGGCCCCCAGATGTGCTTCAAGCCCGTGCAGGAGGTCATCGTCAGCATCAACCGCTACCTGCGGGGATGGCTGGCGTACTTCGGTCACGGGCACCCGAAGCAAGCGCGGTGGGACCTCGTTCGCTACGCCGAACACCGAGTGGTCCGACATCTGAAGCGACGGAGCCAGCGCCCCTATCGACCTCCCGACGGGGTGTGCCTCTACGATCACGTGCGAGACCTTGGTCTGCTGCCCGTGTCGGAGGAGGCCCGTGGCTGACGTGCATGCCTACGGCGACTGGTGTGGGAACGCCGGATGGGGGAAATCCGCACGTCCGGTGTGACGGGGGGCGGGTACCGCGGCAAACGCCGCGGCCCGCCTACCCTACTGGTGAAAACCGGCGTGCAAACCACCCAATCGCTCTCTGTGACCCCCTCGGTGCCTCTGGGTCTCTGTGCCGAGTACCGCTTCGAAGCCCCAGGATCGCCCGTCCCAGCCCCCGGCCCCCGACCTACCCGATCACCCGCCTCACCCCGTCCAGGATCTCCCTCAGCCTCTCGTCCTCCACCACCTTCCCCGCACTCTCCACGAACTCCCCCATGCCGTCTGCGCCCTCCCGCGCGTACACCAGCGCCTGGATCGCCATGTCCAGCCGGTCCAGCTGGCGCACGAAGCGTGCCTCGGCGTCGGCCTGGGCTTCGTAGGCGTGCCACAGGTCGCGGACGGCGGCGCCGCGGGGGAGGTGGGCGCTCATGGCGTTCAGGGCCTCGGCCTCGAGGCGCGCCTTGTCGGCCTTGCTCACGCCGTCGTGGGGGGTGAGGTCGCCGACTCGGGCCTCGGCGAGGTCGTGCACGACGGCGTACGCGAGGGCGCGCTCCCGGTCGAGCTCCTCGGGGAGGAGCAGCAGGACCAGCCAGGCGATCCCCCAGCTGTGGGCGGCGACGGACTCGGGGCGGGTCACGCCGCGGCGGACCCAGCCGGCGCGGTCCACGGCCTTCAGCGCGAGGGTCTCGGCCACGGCGTCGATGGCCAGGCGATCCTCGCGCCCATCGCTCACGTCGGTCGCACCAGGCGCTGGCGCTGCAGGCTCACCCCGAAGGACAGGAGCAGGGGGTCTGTGGCCTGGCGGGCGTCGAGCTGCTCCCGGGTGCGGCAGCCGCCCCAGCCCTCCCACAGCAGGATGCGCGAGCTCGGGCCGCCGAGGCTGTTGCCGGGTCCGAGGAGCACGATGACGTCGGGGCCGGTGTGGTGCAGGGCAGTCACGAGCGCCCGGTGGAAGTCGAAGGGGCGGGTGACCTGGTGGCCCAGGGTGTAGTCGCGCAGGGCCTCGGGATCGGCCCAGCGCGGGCGGAACACCATGCCGCGGCCGTCGATGAGGGGCACGTCGGGAGCGCGGAAGCCGAGGTGGGCGAGGTCCTCGCGGGCCCGGGCACTGGTTGGCTCGAGCAGGGGGGTGTGGAACGCGCTGTGCAGCGGTAGGCGCACGGGGAAGGTACGCTCTCCGCGGGTCAGCTTCGGCAGGCGCTCCTCGAGGACCCGGGCTCCCTCGCTGTCGGCGCCGATGACCGCGTGGCTGCCGAGATCGATCGACCACCACGCCCCCGCGCCGACGAGCCGTGCCGCGGCGATCGCGTCGTCCACGGCCTGACGCAGCTCGGGGTCGGGCTGGCCGTCGCCGCCGACAAGCGCGGTCATGACCTGCACGCCCAGCGCCCCGTCGGCCTGGTAGTGGCCCATCGTGTCGACCAGCTCGACGGCGTCTTCGAGGGGCAGGGCGCCCGCAGCCGCCAGCGCGGTGTACCAGCCGAGGCTGTTGCCCACGACGCCGACGACCTCCAGGCGCTCCCGGTCCAGCTCGGCGAGGTCGGCCAGGCTGGCGGCAAACGTCAGCAGCGAGGCGTGCTGTCCGGCCACGTGCAGGCTGCCCCGGAAGGCGGGCTCGGCGTCGAGGTGGCGGAGCAGGGTGCGTCCGTGGTCCTGGCGCCACCCGTCGCACGCATCGATGACGGCGGCCGCTTCCGGGCTTCGATCCTGAAGGATCCCCAGGGTGCCGCGTCCGTAGCTGCCGCGGCCGGGACACACGACGAGGGCCCTCATGCGCCCTCCCCGACGATGTCGCGCACGGCGAGCTCGATGTCGGTCTCGGACACCAGGACCAGGTTCGCGGCCGCGCCCAGCGGGATGTAGGTGTCGGGCGCCACCACCCGCCGGATGGGCACGCTCCCGCCGGTGCGCTCGTGCAGCTCGGCGGCGAGGGTGTCGGCCACGCCACTGCTGGCCCGGCACTCGTCGACGATCACCACCCGTCCCGCCGCCCGGGCGTGGGCCGCGACGGCGTCGTGGGGGAGCGGCGCGAGCCAGCGCAGGTCGATGACCCGGACGTCGACGCCATTCCTTCGCAGGCGCTCCGCCACCCGCAGGCTCATCCACAGGCCGTTGCCGTAGGTGACGATGCAGGCGTCGGTTCCCTCGCCGTACACGCCGACCTCGCCGACGGGCAGGGACTCTCGGGGGCTCGGATAGGTGGTGAGCCACGCGCCGTCGCCGTCCTCGTGCAGGTCCTTCGTGTGGTACAGCGCGATGGGTTCGAGCATCACGCAGACCCGGCCACAGGTTCGGGCGGCCGAGACCATGGTCCGCAGCATGCGCGCGGCGTCGTCCCCCCGGGCCGGGCAACCGATCAGCACGCCGGGGATCTCGCGCACGGCGGCGATGCCATTGTCGTTGTGGAAGTGGCCGCCGAAGCCCTTCTGGTAGGCCAGGGACGCGATCCGCACGACCATGGGATTGGCGAGCTGGGCATTGCTGAAGAACTGGAGCGAGCCGGCCTCGCCGCGGAGCTGGTCCACCGCGTTCATGAGGTAGGCCAGGTACTGGATCTCGGCGATCGGCAGCAGGCCGGCCTGCGCGGCACCGAGCGCGAGTCCCAGGATGCTGGTCTCGTCGAGCAGGGTGTTGAACACCCGGCCGACGCCGAATGCGTCGATGAGGCCGGCGGTCACGTGGTAGACGCCGCCCTTGCGCGCCACGTCCTCGCCGAAGACGATGGCGCCGGAGTCCGCGGCGAGCACGTCGTGCAGGGCGCGGTTGAGCTGGAAGGCGAGGGGACGTCCGCGATCGCTGTCCTCGGGCAGACCCCGAGGGAAGATCCGCGCCCGCTCGGCGTCGGGCGCGATGGCGACGTGGTTGTGGACCTTCTCGGCGTCGTGCACGAACAAGGGGGCCATCACCTCGGCGGCCGTCTGCAGCCGCGGACGGCGAGCCGCCTCGCCTGCCAGCGCGCCGAGCCGGGCCCGGGTGTCCTCGTACAGCGCAAGGACCTCGTCGGGGGTCAGGACACCTTGCTCGACGAGGAGGCGCGCGGTGGCCAGGAGGGGATCCGAAGCCTCGGACGCCGAGATCTCGTCGTCCGAACGGTAGAGCTGCTCGACGTCGGAGCCGGCGTGACCGAGCATGCGCACGGTCCGCAGGTGCAGGAGCGCGGGGGTCCGGGTCTTGCGGACGTGAGCGACGGCGAGGCGGGCGGCGTCCCAGGCGTGGGGGAGGTCGAGGCCGTCGCCGTAGACGTAGTGGATGCCGACGCGGTTGCGCAGGTTGGCCGCGGTCCAGCCCTGGGGCGTGCGCACGCTGATCCCGAGTCCGTTGTCCTCACAGACGAACAGGACCGGGCAGGGCACGCGCTGGTAGGTGGTCCACCCGGCGGTGTTCAGGGCTGCCTGGGCGGTGGCGTGGTTGGCGGACGCATCGCCGAAGGTGCA
>CALATR010000719.1 GCA_937891875.1 uncultured Pseudomonadota bacterium
CAACCGGCAGTCGGTACCCGCCGTTCTCGTCCGTGACGACAACCTCCCGCTGGTTGCTGACGACCACACCCGGCAGGCCGACCTCGCCCTCGTCGCGTACGCCGTCTCCGTCTTCATCGCGGAAGACGGTACCTTGAACAGTCCCGGCCCAAGCCATGAGTGTGAGCAACACCACCATGCATCCTCCACGTCCTCCGGCTCATGCTCCGGCGGCAGTCATGGTACCCTCACGGTCCCTGATGGGAGGTGTTGTGTGCGGATCCTCCACACTACGAGCGGGTCGTTCGAGATCGTGGCTGTTGCGGGAGAGGGGGCATCAGCCGTTGTGTTCAAGGCAAGAGCGACGGAGGGCGGGAGGACGCTCGCGCTCAAGGTCATGAAGCCGTCGGTGCACGATGACCCCAACCTGCGCGACCGGTTCGAGCGGGAGGCCGCGCTGCTCGACGACGAGGCCATGAGGCACCAGAAGATCATCGGTTGCAGGGGCGTCACCACGGAGGTCGACACGAACCTGCCGGTCCTGATGCTGGATTTCGTCGACGGGTTCTCTCCCCGCACCATCCTCGAGCGTCGACACCTGTTCCCCGCCGCAGCCGCCATCGAGATCGGACTGGCCATGGTGAGCGCGTGCCAGCACCTGCGCGAGCGTCAGGTGGTGCACCGGGACATCAAGCCTGGCAACATCCTGGTTTCCCGGAGTGGCGAGATCTACCTGACCGACTTTGGGTCGGCCTTGAACGGCGTGGCAGGGCGCCCGACCCAGGAGGGCCGGCCGCCACCGCTGACACCAGCCTATGCGGCTCCGGAACTGACCACGTTCCGCGGACACGTCGACAGCAAGGCGGATGCGTACGCCATCGTGGTCACCGTGATCGAGCTGGTGACAGGCGTCACGCCTACCGGCATGACCACGGAGGAGCGAAAGCTCACCGAGAACGTCCTGTTCGACTATTTCGACCGGATACAGGCCGCAGCGGCCAAGGTCACCGAGACCACCGGACTGTCGGACATGACCGATCACGAGCACGGCTTCGTGGCGGGCCTGGCCCGCCTGGCTGGTGACTACATCATCGACTGGGAGGAGCGCCCCTCCCTGGACCAGCTGGAAACGGACCTCGCGGAGCTCCGGTCCAGCCTTCGCGCCGACTACGACCACGCACACGACAAAGCCGTGGGCACGACTCCCGATCGCTCGAGAGACCTCTACTCGCAGGCCGCTCGGAGGATCCGCTGGCATCGGCGCTCACTCCGCGCCTACCTGGGAGGCTTGAAGCTGATCACGAGACAGCGCCCGCTGCCTGCGTGGGTGGCCTCGGAGAGCGTTCTGGCCAAGCCCGAGACGAGCGACCCACAGGATCAGTCGGAGCCCCCCACCTCGGGCAGTCCGATCAACTGGCTCGAGATGCATCCCATCCAGGAAATCGACAACTTCGGAATGGACGAGCCTCTCGAAGACCTCTCCCCACTGCCGCCCATGCCCCGGCCGAGGAGGCCCGAGCCCGAGCCCGAGCCCGAAGTCCGTGACCAGGACGACGACGATGACGATGACGATGACGATGACGATGAACTCGTGCCAGCAGACGAGGGAGGCGTGGCCCCCAGGTGGCCCCTCGTCGTCGGTGGCGCGTTGGCCGTGCTGGCCGCCGTGCTCTGTGTAGGGGTGCCGACTGCTGTCGCGGTGGCGTTCTGGCCTCCTGACCCACCCGTTCTTCCTACGGACTTGGAAGACACTGCCCAGGCGAAGCCGTCTGGACCCGAGTTCAGCGAAGACTGCGCCTGGCACGGCTACCGGTGGGACAAACCGACGGGGAAGTTCGTCTGGTTCGAGATCGACTGCGCGGCCCGTTCGGACTTCCTGACCCAGCTCGGGGACCGGAGACACCCCGTGCGCTCGCAGGCGGAGGCTGGCGAGTTCTGCACAGACGCCGGGCTGCAGGAGACACTGGTCAGCGAGGGTTTCCAGCAGGTGCCGCTCGGACGGGACCTGTGCGTCGCCGAGTACCAGTTCGAGGACGGGATCGGCGCACACACCAGCTACCGGGTCTATGACTGCGATGATGCCCGGATTGAGGTCGTCGCCCTGTTGTGCCAGGGCTGACCCCGCTCACCCCCCCTCCTCCAGCGGATCCAGCAGCCCCTCCACCAGCCAGATGTCGTCGTCGAACTGGTTGGTGCCCAGCGCCATGCGCTTGCCGTCCGGCGAGATCCGCAGGCGGCCGGGGATGGAGGCCAGCGCGCTCCACAGGGGCTCGGCGCTGCCGTCCGGGGCGATGCGGTACAGGCGGTAGGGCTCGTCCTGGGCCTCGGTCATGCCGGCGACGAAGAGGTGCTCGCCGTCGCGGTCCCACTCGACGGCCATGGCGAAGCCGATGGGGTCGTGGCGCTCGGTGGTGATGCCGGTGGCGAGGTCGTGCACGGTCAGGCGCGCCGGCTTGGTGGAGGCGATGGCGACCCTGGTGCCGTCGGGGGACACGTCCCAGCGCGCACGCCGCGCATTGATGGCGGTCGAGAACACCGCTTCGCCCGGCTCTCCCGTCTGCAGGTCGATGGGATGCAGGCTGAGGCGCTCGTCGGTTCCCACGCCCATCACGCAGCGCCCGTCGCCGCACTGCACGGCGTAGCTGGCGGTGACCCCCTCCAGGTGACCTCCGTCGGGCTTGGGCGCGACGAAGACGTCGCGCAGCTCGCCCGTGGACAGGTCCCCGCGCCGGCCGATGAGGGCGGGCTCGTCCTTGCGGTACTCGAAGACCAGGTCCTCGTCGCCGTCGCGCATGAGGAAGCCCGGGTGGTTGTCGGGCTTGTAGAGGCTCTTCACCGTGCCGGCGTCGAGATCGTAGGCATACACGCCGCCACCGGCCCGATCGGAGGTCACGGCGAGGGTGTGCGGGCCGGTCCAGTCGACGGGGAACTCCTCCCAGCCGTCCTCGCCGGGTGGAGCGGCCTGCGCGGGGTCCTCGAGGTCGACGACCAGGGTCTGCATGCGGGACTCGGCCCGCGAGGCGAAGAAGCGGGTGCCGTCGGCGCTGGGCTCGAGGCGCAGGACGAAGAAGCCCTCCCAGGTGTGCAGGTGCACGGGCTCCAGGCTCTCCGCAGGCACCGACGCGTCCTCGATGGCCCAGACGTCGGTGACCGGGCCGGTGGACTCGGCGTCGCGCGACTTCTCGCCCCACGCGGTCGTCACGTACACCAGGGTGTCGGGCTCGGTCCAGGCGAGGGCGGCGATGGACATGGACGCGAGCCCCTCCGCCTCCAGCAGGCGCCGGGTGGTAGAGCCGTCCGCGGCGGTGATCTCCAGGAAGCCGAGCTCGGCGTTGCCGGACTGGTTCACGGTGGCGATGGACCGGCTGTCCGGCGACCACGCCATGCCCGCGATCATGTCCGTCTGCGCCAGGGAGCGGATCCGGCGGCGCTCGCTCCCGTCCGGCTGGGAGATCCACAGGCCGCTGCCGTTGACGAAGGCGAGCGTCGTGCCGTCGGGGGAGATCTCGGCCAGGGCGCCGGTCTCGACGTCGACCGCGGTGGGCTCGCTGCCATCGACAGGTACGGTCCAGATGCCGGCCTCACCGTCGCGCCAGCCGGACACGAACAGCTCGTGGTCGCCTTGCAGGAAGGCGACGTTGTGCAGGGCGGTCCCGTCGAGCAGGAGCTGGGGGACGCCCCCGTCGACGCGCTGCATCCACAGGCCGCGCCCGTCGGTCCAGGCGAAGTGTTCGCCGTCGTGGGAGCCGGACAGGGCGTAGAGCTGCACGTCGGCCGGGCGGTTGGTGAGCCGTCGCTCCACGGGCGCCTTCGCCAGCGCGCTGCCGGGCTCGTCGAGCACGCCGACCGGCGCGGGCGTGGTGCCGGCCGCGACGTTCGCCAGGTTGCCCAGGGTGATCCAGGCGATCGCCCCCCCCAGCGCCACCACTGCGACCGCGGCGACCGCGACCACGCCCAGGGTGAGCAGGCGGGGACGCTCCGGGGACGATCCCGCCGGAATCGGCGTCGAAGGCGAGCTGTCTCCACGCATGGGCGGGCGGGGCTGGGTCGCGCGAGCGAGCGAGCGGGCCACCTCTTCGGTGCCCGGGTCCTGCAGGCTGCCCTCACCGGCGCGCCACGCGGCCAGCAGCTCCGGTCCGTCGGCGAAGCGGTCCGCCGGATCGACGGCCAGCGCCCGGTGCACCACGTCGACCCAGTGCGGGTCGGTCTCGGGGGCGATCTCGTCCAGCGGCACGAAGTCGCCGGCGCGCACCTTGTCGTAGATGGAGATGACGTCCGGCGCCCCGAAGGCGGTCTCGCCGCTGATCAGCTCGTAGAGCAGGGCGCCCAGCGCGAACACGTCGCTGCGCTCGTCGGCGCGGCTGGCGTCGTGCACCTGCTCGGGCGCCATGTAGGCGGGGGTGCCCATGGGGGCGCGGGATCCGGTGAGCCCGACCTCGTCGGCCTCGTCCCCGGCGAGCACCCGGGCCAGGCCGAAGTCGCTGACCTTGGCGACGAAGCCGTCCCGGGTGGGCAGGAGCAGGACATTGGCGGGCTTGAGGTCCCGGTGCACGATGCCCGCCTCGTGGGCGGCGGCGACTCCGCGGAGCACGTCACAGGCAATGCCGTGCACGGTCGCCGCAGCCAGGCGCCCCTCCTGCCGAGCGAGCAGCTGGGACAGGGTCGGCCCGCGGACCAGCTCGAGCACGAGCCCGGGAGAACCTTCCACATCGACGATGTCGGTCACGGCGACCACGTTCG
>CALATR010000720.1 GCA_937891875.1 uncultured Pseudomonadota bacterium
CCCGTGCCCGCAGCAACGCGACGCCTCGCGAGCCGGCAGGCCCCGCCACTCCCTTGCCCGCAGCGACGCGACGCCTCGCGAGCCGGCAGGCCGCGAGCCACCCACGGAGCTCTCACTGACACCGCCCGTGTCCACTCGTCGGCGGATCCGCACGCCGAAGCGGACTATACGGCTGCCCCTGCGGGAGGACACGTGCGCTTCCAGTTGATCGGACTCATGCTGTTGATGGCGTCCTGTACCGACCCATCGCTCTGTGCGGACTGTACCGGGCTGGTGGACTCGGGCGTCGACAGCGACACTGACGCCGACACCGACACCGACACCGACTCGGACACGGACACCGACACCGACTCGGACACGGACACCGACACGGACACGGACACCGACTCCGACACCGACACCCTGCGCGACCCCGAGCCCCACGACTGCTTCGACGTGCCGACCGCGCGCTGCCCCGCCGGAACGCCCACCCTGGGGGATGCGTCCGGCTTCGGGCTGCAGAAGGCGACCCTCACCTGGAACTACAGCCGCGCCTGCGGGATCTCCTGGGCGGACCCGATCTACGTGCGTCGCCCGTCCGACCTGCGCGGCCTCGCCATCACCGTCGACGCGTGGCGCGACTACACGGGCGTCGGCTTCCTGGCCGTGGACGGCCGGACCGTGCTCGACATCGAGGTGGAGTCCGGCCCGACCGCCTGGTGGGAGCCGCCCTTCCAGCACGAGTCGGCCATCGCGTCGACCCTGGTGCTCCCCAACAGCCCGGCGGGCGCCCTGCCTGCGGGTGACTGCATCGGCATCGTGCCCATCGCCCCGGACGACCTCCGCGGGGAGGAGGCGACCTTGTGGCTCTCCTCCCAGCGCGGCGCCGCAGGTCGGGAGATCGACCTCAACTTCATCGTGGTGGACGGCACCGACGTGACCCGCACCGAGCTGTCCGAGGCGGCCGGCGTCGTCGACGATCTGCTCACCAAGGCGGGCGTCTCGCTTGGTGACGTGGGCCTGTGGTACGCCGAGGCCCCGTGGGGCGAGTACCTGCCATCCGGCGACGGCGAGGAGGCGGATCTCCTGCGCGCCTTCACCCCGGAGGGCGCGCCCGTGCCGGCGGTCAACGTCTACTTCGTCCAGGACATCGGCCGTGGCGGCCTGTACGGCTTTGCCGGCGGCGTGCCCGGGCCTGTCGCCGTGTCCGGCACCGCGGCATCGGGGCTGGTCATCTCGGTGGACAGCCACCTGTTGTCGGACTTCACCACGCTGGACACCGAGGAGCTGGGCGGGACCATCTCCCACGAGCTCGGCCATCAGCTGGGCCTCTTCCACACCTCGGAGTCCGACGGCCGCGACCACGACGTGCTCTCGGACACCCCGCAGTGCCCGTCCAGCCGCGACGCCGACCGCGACGGCTACATCACCGCATCCGAGTGCCGCGGCTTCGGCGGCGACCACGTCATGTTCTGGACCGCCGCCCCCTACACCCAGCACACCTGGTCCGCCCAGCAGACCGCCGTGTTCCGGGCCTCGCCCGCCGCGTACCGCTGAAGGAGCTCCCATGCGTCCCTCGCTCGTCCTGGTCGGGCTCCTCGCCCTCGCCTGCAACAAGGGCGGAGCCACCGCCGAAGCCCCGCCCGAGACCGTCGTCGAGACCTCGTCCCGGATCGACATCACCCCGGAGAAGCCGGCGTCCGAAGAGCTCTCTACGCCAGCGCCGACCGACATGCCGCCCAGCGCCGGAGCCCTCCAGGAGCTCCTCGGCGCCCGCCACGAAGGCGACCTCCCCGGCCGCGACGCCTTCGACGCCCACGAGGACCCTGACCAGGCCCTCGCCTGGATCGCCGAGCACGGTGCGACCGCAGCCCTGCGGGTGAGGGCCGTGCGGGCGCTCGGCCTGTACCCCGAGGCCGACCACGATCAGCTCCTCACGGAGTACGCCGGTGAAGGCGCCCCGCATCCGATGATCCGGGCGGGCGCGCTCGATGCGATCGGGGCGTTTCCGGTGGAGCGGAGAGCCGGGTTTCAGGCGGTGATCGAGGCGGGTCGTGGGAGTGGGGATCCCAGGGTCGTGGCGGCGGCGGAGGCGGCTTCGGAGGGGATGTAGAGAGCGCTGGAAGCGCTCGAGACTGGCGTGATGGAATCGGTGTTGCCAACGCCGGCCCTCACCACGGAGGAGCGGAGGTCCGGAGGTCTGACGGAGAGCCCACCCCAAGGCCACCCGCAGCCCGGGCGGCCTCGCTCAGGTGCACGTCGGCTTGGCGAATCCCGGTCGACTTGGGCATGTCGTCGAGCATCGAGAGCTTGAGCGCCGACGCTCTGCGTCCGTGTGTAGAACGGCGACCCACCGAGCACGCCTCCGTCAGACCTCAGGCCCTCAGCTCCTCCGTGGTGAAAACCACTGTATGAAGCCTCGAATTTCTCGCGTCCAAGTCCGGTGGGCCCACTCTCTCGTCTCACCCCACCGGCAACAACCCCAGCACCCCCTGCTTGTCCGGCCGTGCCCTCAGCACCTCCTCCGGCGTGCACCGATGACAGCCCTGCTCGCACGGACACGCGTAGAGCACGGCACGCGCCCACCGCAGCACCTCGACGACCGTCCCGTCGTCCAGCGCCCGCGCTATCCCCAGCCCGCCGACGTGGCGGTCGACGACGGCGATGCCGGCTCCCAGGCCGGGGCGGAGGCCGGCGCGGACGACGATGACCTCGGCGTCGTCGGGGCCGATGGCGAGGTGGGCGGGGAGGAGGGAGCCGACGAGCCCGGCGAGGTGGCCCAGCGCGGGGCCGGGCTCGGCGCCCTGGGGCAGGATGAGGCGGACCTCGGTGTCGAAGCGGCTGCGGACGGGCTCGAAGGCCTCGGCCTGGTCCTGGCCGGGAACCCAGGCGCCCCGCACTTCCTCGGTGACCAGCGCGGTCAGGGTGAGCGTGGTCACGGTGAGTCCGCCCTGGCGCCGGGTGACCGGGTCGACCTCGACGCTGCGGGGCTCGAGCAGCATGCGCAGCACGGGGCGGGTGACGGCGTCCTTGGGATCGGCGGGCACGACCCGGAGCTGGGAGCGGTTGGCGTCCAGGGTGTGCAGCGGCACCCGGTAGCGGCGTCCGTCGCGGCTGAACACTCGCTTGGGGTGGTAGCGGGTCGCGACGACCTGCTGGTCGACCTCGCCGAGCACGGTTCCGGTGCCGTCGTCGATGAGGCGGACCCGCTGGGCGGTCAGGGCCTCGCGGCCGGGCTCGGGGGCGTCGACGCCGTGGGGGCCGCGCAGGACGGGGGCGCGCACCAGGCGGCCGCCCTCCACGACCCGGGCGACGTGGGTGCCGGTGGGCTCGGCCTCGGCCAGGGCGAAGTCGACCACGTCGTCGCCGAAGGCCTTGCGCAGGGCGGCCTCGTCGGCGTGTCCGTCTTCCAGGGCGGCGCGGAGGTGGGCCAGGCGGAGGAAGCGGTTGCGGGTGCCGGCGACCGGGCGAGGCACGGGCAGCTCGCCGCGATCGAACAGGGACTGCAGGCGGCCGGGCTCGGTGAGGAAGTGGCCGAGGGGGGAGGCGGGCACGTGCCACAGGGCGCAGTGGACGTCTGCGTCCGGATCCGGGAGCCTGAAGCGGCACTCTCGCCAGGCAGGCGCCAGCTCCGAGGCGTCGACCCGGGAGACCGACGCGAGCCCCATCACGTCCGGGCGATCGACCCGGGTCACCCGATCGTGGGGGGTGACGAGGTGGTCGAGGGTGGGGTCGTACAGGCGCACGTCGGCGTCGACCTCGGCGGCAGCGCGAGCCGCCCGGGCCGACCACGGATCGGCGGCGGAGTCCCGGCGGGTGTCGGCGGGCCAGACCTGCACCGAGGCGGCCGAGCGGGGCTGCAGGGGGCAGGGCCGCACCGCGCGTCCGGGGAGCACGGTCTCCAGGAAGGCGCGGGTGGCGGGGGTGTCGGGACCGGTGGCGAGCACCGCGGGAGGCTCGTCGGTCTGCACGGCCAGGGCCCAGCGGCGCAGGGCGAACGCGGTGTGGGTGACCTGCAGGGGGCCGCCGCGCTGGGGCTGGGAGAGGACCAGCCAGCGCAGGCTCTCGGCCCAGGCCTGGCCACCGCGGGCGATGAGGGGCACCACCCGGGCGGAGAGCTCGTCGGGGGCCACGAAGGCGACCGCGGGAACCCGGTGACGGGCCAGCGCCTCCTCCAGCTCGGCGCCTCCGGCGGTCAGGGCGCCCGGCGACCAGGTGTGGGCGCGGACCAGCGCAAGTTCCAGCCGCGCGCGGGCGGCGTCGGGCTCGTCGACG
>CALATR010000721.1 GCA_937891875.1 uncultured Pseudomonadota bacterium
AAGCGACCGGAGTGCCCAGCCGCAGCGGCGTGCCCGCCGGCCTCATCCTCCAGCACCACCGCATCCCCGATCTCCGGGAGAGCCACGATCGCCTCGGCGACCTCCACCGGGCGATCACCGAAGGCTTCACCCCCCCTCACGCGGTGACCCGGGAGGACCTGAGCCTGGTCTACCGCTCGGGCAAGCTCGGCGGCCTGCTCCGGCTGCCGTCCGGCCCCGTCTCCACGGACCTGCGCCGCATGGTGCCCGAGAGCGTCGCCGTCGTGCTCACCATGGCCCGAGACCGGCTGCGGGAGCTCGCGAGCGAGTCCGACCCGGGCGAGCTGCTGCAGGTGAGATTCCCCGACGTGACCACCGAGGTCGGCGAAGACGGCCGTGCGGTGCAGTTCGATCTGGTCGCCCGGAGGGTGCGCAGCTCGAGCCGCCAGGGGCTCATGCTGATCTTCCTGTTCTGCGGCCTCGCCGACGCGGCCCCCCGCTCCGAGACGCAGTCCGAGCCGATCTCCGAGGAGGTCTGGAAGCGGATGCAGGAGCTCGAGTCGGAGCTTGCGTCCAGCGAGCTCCGCTTGCAGAGCACCGTCGAACAGCTGGAGTCCAGCAACGAGGAGCTCCAGGCGACCAACGAGGAGCTGCTCGCCAGCAACGAGGAGCTCCAGTCGGTCAACGAGGAGCTCCAGTCGGTCAACGAGGAGCTGCACACGGTCAACCAGGAGTACGAGGACAAGATCGGTCAGCTGACCCTGGTGACGTCGGAGCTCGAAGAGGTGCTGCACTCGGTGGACGCCGGGGTGCTGCGGGTCGACGAGAACCTGATCATCCGACGCCTCAACGAGCGCATGGTCGACATGACGCGCTTCCGGCACGAGGACCGCGGTCGGCCGGTCTCGGACGTGACGCCGGGCCTGGGTGGGGTCTCGGTGGTCGACCTGCTCCAGCGCGTCATCGACACCGGCCAGACGGCGTCTGCCACCGGGCGGTCGGGCTCGTCGGTCTTCCTGGTCCACGCCCGGCCGCTGGTCATCAACCTCTCCCAGCGCGGGGCGACCCTGACCTGCACCGACGTGACCGCCATGGAGCAGTTCGCGGCGTTGGAAGCCCGACTTGCGACCGCCATGAACACGGCGAGCACGCCGATCGCCGTGGAGGACGAGGCGGGCATCATCCTCTTCGCCAACCATGTGTTCGCGAGCGTCCTGCACCGCGACGCGCGCTGGCTCAAGGGCAGTGCCATCGACGACCTGCTCGGGGACCGGAGCGCGGCCCTGCGCGCCCGTCGCGCCCTCGCGACCACCGATTCGTGGTCCGGCAGTCTGCCCATCCGGTTCGGCGCTGACGTGGTCGTGCCCGTACCGATGGCCGCCAGTGGGAGCTGGGCGGCCGAACACATGCGCGGGGTGGTGTGGCAGGTGGACGTGCCGTCCGCCGCAGAGCGCGTGGCGCCGGACGGCCTCGGGTTCATCGGAGTGTCCGCCGACCAGTCCATCGCCTTGTGCCCCACCGCCGCGGGCCTGCTCGGCACCGATGCCCTCGCCCGCATGCAGCCCCTGGGCGAGTTCCTCGGCCTGCTCGGCAAGCCCACGCGCCAGGACCTGGAGGTGCTGATCGACGGCTTCCAGGACAGCGCCGAGACCATGCGGGCCAACTTCCGCCTGTCCCTCGAGGACCGCCGGCTCGGACTCCAGCTGCGCCGGTACCATTCCGCTCAGGACATCCTGGGCATCCTGTGGTCGGCGAGCGAGTGAGCGACACGACGTCGGAGCTGACGTTCGCCCAGAGCGATCTGGTCGCAGGCCTCGGCGTGCCGTCGGCCTACGTCGACCGGCAGGCGCTGCTGGTCAACTGCAACCAGCCATTCGCCGCCGCCATCGGCTTCACCACGCCCGAGGCGGCGCTGGGACAGTCGGTGCTCAAGTGGATCGCGCCGGAGCGCCAGCACGCCTTCGAAGAGCTGCACCGGGCGCGCCGGCCAGGGCTGCTCGAGACCGCACTGCTGACGCCCGAGGCCCTCGACCACAGCCCGACGCTCGCATTGTTTCCCGTCGATGACGGCACGCTGCTGCAGGTTGCCGGGGTGTGGCGCCCGCGCCTGTCGGGAGACGCGACGTTCACCCAGTTCGTCGCCGGCGTGGCCCACGAGATCAACAACCCGCTGCAGTACGCCATCCCCGCCGCCAAGCTCGCGCTGGACGACATCGAGCGGCTCGGGCCCCACGCCGGCGAGCTGGAAGAGCACGTCACCCAGATGCAGGTCGCGCTGGAGCGGATCCGAGGCGTGGTCGACGATCTCCGCTCGTTCCGGGTCGCCACCCGCTCCGATGCGTCGGTGTCGGTGAACGAAGTGGTGGTCGAGACCGTGCGCCTGGTGCGCCAATCCGCGGCCCATGTCCGGCTGACCTGGGACCTCGGCGTGGTGCCTCCTGCCCGCGGCGAGGCTGGCTACCTCGGTCAGGTCCTGCTCAACCTGCTCAGCAACGCGGTCCGGGTGCTGCCTGCCTCCCGGGGCCCCGAGCACAACCGGGTCACCATCCGCACGTGGCTGGCAGGGGGACAGGTCCAGATCCGCGTCGAGGACAACGGTCCCGGCATCCCCCCGGACATCCTCGATCGCGTCTTCGACCCCTTCGTCACCCGCCGCGAGGGGGGAACCGGGCTCGGCCTGACCGTCTGCTCCAACCTCATCCGCGCCATGGGCGGCGAGATCGGCGTGCGCTCGTCGGCCGACCACGGGACGACCTTCACGATCGAGCTCCCCCAGGCCAGCGATGACGCCGCCCAGCGCAGGCCGCGGCGCACCGAGCGGGGCGGACCCCTGAGCCGCCTCGTCATCATCGACGACGTGCCCCAGGTCCGCCGGGTGATCCGCCGGGCCCTGCGCAAGCCCCCACCGGAGATCGTCGAGTTCGAGTCCGGGAACCAGGCCATCGCCTGGCTGGCCGAGGGCAAGCGCGTCGACCGCATCCTGTGCGACCGGGTGATGGACGACGGCGATGGAGACGCGGTCCTCAGCTGGCTCCAGGAGCACCGGCCGGACCTCATGCCGCGCTTCGTTCTCATGACTGGCGGCTTTCCCCCGGATTCCGACACCATCGAGACCGAGATCCTCTCCAAGCCATTCTCGATGGCCCGCCTCCATCAGATCCCGGAGTGGTGCTTCGACCCCAAGAATCGGGACTTGGGACGCGCTGCGTGATCCGTGCGCGGCCCCGCGGGAGGGGTCGCCATGAGCCCGGACGCCCCCCCCGACTTCGCAGACCCCCAGAGCCTTCCTCGCCACCCGTTCGTGATCGTTGGGATCGGCGCCAGCGCCGGAGGGCTCAAGCCGCTGCAGGCCCTGTTCGGACGACTGCCCGGAGACGTGGAGGCCGCGTTCGTCGTGGTCCAGCACCTGTCGCCGGACTTCGAGTCCATGATGACGCCGCTGCTGGAGCGCCACGCCCACCTCCCGGTCGAGAGCGCGACCGACGGCGTCGAGCCCGAGGCGGGGCGGGGCTACCTCCTGCCACCGGGTCACGGCATCGTGATGCGGGACGGGCTGCTGCGCTTCACCCCGCGGCCGGGCAACAACCACCTGCACCTGCCCATCGACGACTTCCTGCACTCCCTCGCCCGGGAGCAGGGGGAGAACGCCATGGCGATCGTGCTCTCCGGCACCGGCAGTGATGGCAGTCGCGGCGTGGTGAGCGTGCGCCAGGCAGGCGGGCTCGTGATGGTGCAGGATCCCGAGACCGCCGAGTTCGACGGCATGCCCAAGGCCAGCCGCGACACCGGCCTGGTCGACTTCGAGGGCTCCCCGGAGGAGCTCGCTGACGCGATCGTGCGTCGGGTGCTGTCCGGAGAGGCGGACCCTGCTGGGCACGAGCCCACCGCGCTCGAGAAGATCATCAGCGTGGTCGGCGTGGAGACGGGACTGGATCTGTCCCGCTACCGCGAGGGCACCCTGCGACGCCGGCTCAACCGCCGGGTGCAGCTGCTCGGCCACACCGACCTGCCCCAGTACCTCGACCACCTCCGCCAGGATGCGAACGAGCCCCACCAGCTCAAGCAGGAGGTCCTGATCGGCGTCACCGCGCTGTTCCGGGACGCACCGGTGTGGACCCACCTCATCGAGAAGGTCCTGCCCGAGCTCATCGAGCGCCCGCGCGAGGGGCCGCTGCGTGCCTGGATCGCCGGCTGCTCCACCGGAGAAGAGGCGTACTCCCTCACGATCGCAATCCTGGAAGCGTGCCGTTCCCTGGACCTCGCGCCGGACTTCAAGGTCTTCGCCACCGACGTGAACGCCCAGGCGCTGCGGCGGGCGTCGGACGGTCTGTTCCCGCCCTCCTCCATGGAGGAGGTGCCGTCCGCCCTGCTCGATCGCTACTTCGACCGCAGCCCGGGCGGCTGGTCCGTGCGCCGGGTGGTGCGCGAGCGGCTCACCTTCGCCACCCACAACCTGCTCGCCGATCCGCCATTCACCCGGATCGACATCGCCACCTGCCGCAACGTGCTGATCTACCTGCAGCCCGACGCCCAGGCCGAGGTCCTGGGTCGGCTGCACTTCGGTCTCGTGCAGAAGGGCGTGCTGGTGCTGGGCGAGAGCGAGAGCGTAGGCGTGCTGGCCAAGCACTTCGCCGTACGCAGCAAGCGCCACCAGGTCTACGAGGCCGTCGGGCGGGCCCCGCTGCAGAGCACGCTCCTGCGCCCCCTGCGCCAGCGCGGCACCCGGGGTCGGATCAAGAGCACCGAGCTCGAGGAGCTGCACTCCGCGGTCATCCGCAAGTACGCGCCGCCCGGCGTGGCGACCGACGCCGGCCTCGACGTGCTGCACGTGTTCGGCGACGTCTCCCCCTACCTGAGCCTGCCCGAGGGTCAGGTGACGACGAACCTGCAGCACATGATCTCGCCGGCCGCGTCGGTCCTGGTCACGTCCGCCGCCGCTCGCGTCCTCGAGCACGAACAGCAGGTCAGCATCCCGGGCCTCACCCTCGGCCCGGACGTTCGCTGCGACATCGTCGTGGCCCGCTTCCGGCGCTCGGCGATGGACGACTACGGGCTGCTGGTGTTCTTCGAGACCCCGCGCGGCCCGGAGGATCCGGCCAACGCCGTGGTGGTAGACGAGGCCATCACCGAGCGGGTGCGCCTGCTGGAGGACGAGCTCGACAAGACCCGGCGCCACCTGCGCTCGGCAGTCGAGGAGCTCGAGACCAGCAACGAGGAGCTCCAGGCCACGAACGAGGAGCTGATCGCGAGCAACGAGGAGCTCCAGAGCACCAACGAGGAGATGCAGTCGGTCAACGAGGAACTGTACACGGTCAACGCCGAGTATCAGGAGAAGATCAACCAGCTCGGCGAGCTGTCCGACGACCTCGATCACCTCCTGCACAACCTGGAGGTGGGCACGGTCTTCCTGGACGAGAACCTGTGTGTGCGGCGCTACAACGCCCTGGCCACCGAGGTGGTTCCCCTGCTCGAGAACGACATGGGCCGTCCGGTGACCGATCTCGCCTGGCGGATCGACCCCACCGAGGTCCTGGTGCAGGTGGAGCGCGCGCTCGCGGGGCGACCCACCGAGGCGGTCGACGTGGCCCAGGACGGCGGTCGACACTGGCGGATCGTGGTCCGGACTCACACCCGGCGCCGGGACGCACGCAACGACGGCGCTCTGCTCACCATCGTCGACGTCACGCCCGAGCACCGCGCGGCGGAGCGTCTGGCGGAGGCCAACCTGCTCAACGAGGTCGCCACCCGGCTGGCCCACGTGATGGTCGCGATGGTGGACCAGCGGGAGCAGACGGTGAAGGTCAACGACGTCACCCGCCGGGCCCTGGGACTGGCGG
>CALATR010000722.1 GCA_937891875.1 uncultured Pseudomonadota bacterium
CCCGCGACGAGGCCCTGCAGCTCCTCGACGTCGCCCCAGACGTCGACGACGACGCCCTGCGTCGGGCCTACCTGCGCGCGGTCAAGGAGCATCGACCCGAACAGGACCCGGAGGGGTTCGCCCGCGTCCGGCTGGCGTACGACGCCTCCTCGGCGTCATCCCGGAGACCGGCCCAGAAGGCGCGGGGAATGCCAGGGATCGCGAGTCGGATTCCTCGGGGGCGGATCCGTCCGAGGCCGCCGCTGAGCCCGCACCCATGCCCGATCCGTCGTCGGTGGAGGGGCTGCAGTACAGCGCCGAGCGCCTCGCCGCCCGGGGTCGGGGCAAGGCGGCGCTCGCCCTCGCCGAGCGTGCGCTGGACCGCATCGAGGCGGAGATGCTGGGGGTCGACCTGAACCTGGACGTGCAGCACAAGGTCGTCATCGCGCTCATCGCGGAGGGCAGCTTCGAGGTCGCCAGCGACCACCTCGACCGCGTGCGCCGGCTGGAGGATCGCCTGGGGCTCGGCGCGAGAGCCGGAGGGACGCTGTACACCCGCCGCCTGTGCGAGGAGCTCGTCGTCCTGCGCAACATCCTGCCCCGACTCGCCGTGCGCGGGCTCGGAACCGCCGCGTGCACCGGCGAGCTGGACGCCGCGCGCAAGGCCCTGTCCCACCTGCAGGCAGACCAGGTCGAGGTGCTGCGCCGCCGCACCCCGGCGGTCGCGGGTCTGTTCGGACCCCCGGGTGCTGACGAGACGCCCGCGCCTTCCTACCGGCGCGGTGAGTACGTTCTGGGACGCACGCTGACGGCGGTCGTGGTCGTGATCGTCGTGCTGTGGGCGGCCTGGTTCTTCTGGTATCTCCGGATGAACGACGCGCTCGACAAGCCGTTTGCCGACGACGAGCCCGCGTACGAGATCCCAGGTCTCGCGCCCTCGGAGCTGGAGCGCATCCTCGAGGAGCGCGGGCCCATCGAGCCTTCCGAGCCCGTGCCGGACGAGCCCGAGGAGGAGTCGCCGTGACCGTGCTGGAGGCCATCGACTTCCTCGGCATCGCGCTGGACGCGACGCCCGACCAGATCCGGCGGGCGTACCTGAAGCTCACCAAGCACCACCGCCCGGAGCGGGATCCGGAGGGGTTCCAGCGGCTGCGGCAGGCGTACGAGCTCCTGCAGGACGGGATCCCCGCCTGGGTGACCCGGGCGCCGGACGAGCCTGTGGACGGTCCCGACCTCGACGTCCCGGACCTCGTCGCGCAGGTCATCTTCGGCTCGGGCGGGGCGGACCGCGCACGGGATCCGGTGTCGAACGGCATGCGCGAACTGCGTGATGACCCCGTCCTGGGCGGTATCCTCGCCACATCGAACGGCCACCCCGCACAGCTGTTGCACCGGGGGGTCGAGGTGGCCGTCGGAGGCGATGCGGTGGCGGCCGGACGCCTCGCCCAGGCCTGCCTCGACGAGGTCGAAGAGGCCATGCTCGGCAGCGAGCTGTCCCTGGACCCGATCCTCGAGGTCGTGCTCCACCTGCTGGCGGTCGGTGAGCACGACGCGGCGGGGGCGCTCTACCACCGGGCACGCAAGCTGCTCGACGCCCTGCAGCTGCGGCTGTGGCACATGGAGATCGAGGGGCGCCGGCGCATCGTGGGCGGGCTCTTCGTCATGGACGAGCACCTGCCCCGGCCGGTCATACGCGCGGTCGCCGCCGCCGAGCTGGCCGGGGACTGGGCCCCGGTCGAGGACGTGCTCCTCCGTGAGCTCCCCGACCGCGAACAGCGCGAGATCCTGGCCTTTCTCCTCTCCGAGCACGCCCCGCTGCTCTTCAGCCGCCTCGCCGAGGTCTGGCCGTACGTGCCGCGCCGGCCCCTGCGCGACTCCCCGCTGTGGGTCTGGTTCGGGGCCGCCGGGCTCGCGATCGTCACGCTGTTCCTGCTGGTCGTGATCGTGACCCTGGCGCTGCCCAGCACCATGCTCGGCGAGCGCCATCCCGCGCCCACCTTCCCCGACGGTCCGTTCGCCGACGACCTCGATCGCATGGCGCAGACCGTGTGCGAGGTCGAGCCCGGCACCATGCCCATCCACCATCGCATGCGCTGCGCCGACGCTGCCCGGGTGCAGGGCCTGGTGATGGCCGGCCGCTGCGAACAGGCTCGCGAGGCCGCGGACGAGATGGGGCGTGTCGTCATCGAGGAGCATGAAGGCGGATTCTCGATGCGGTCACGCCCTGAGTGGACGCCCGAGGACGAGCCCACCGACGTCGTCTACCGCTGGGCCCGTCGCAAGGCCGATCGTTGCCGGTCCCGGGCCCCTTCCCCACGCTGACTGCCTGCAGGGCTCGCCCCGCTCCCACCGCCTCGTTAGGGCGCGGGTCCGCACGAGGACCCGATCATGGCGAAGAAGGAAGAAGGCCCGTCCTATCCCCTGGAGCGGGTGCGCAACATCGGCATCGCCGCCCACGTGGACGCCGGCAAGACCACCCTCACCGAGCGGGTGCTCTTCTACACGGGCGCCAGCCACAAGATCGGCGAGGTGCACGACGGCGCCGCGCACATGGACTGGATGGCCGAGGAGCAGGTCCACGGCATCACCATCACCAGTGCCGTGACCCAGTGCCCGTGGAAGGATCACCTGGTCCAGATCGTCGACACTCCCGGCCACGTCGACTTCACCATCGAGGTGGAGCGCTCGATGCGCGTGCTCGACGGCGCGGTCATCGTCATGGACGGCGTGCGCGGCGTAGAGCCCCAGACCGAGACCGTCTGGCGCCAGGCCAACAAGTTCGACGTGCCCCGGATGCTGTTCATCAACAAGATGGACCGCCCCGGCGCCGACTACCAGCGCGCCATCGACAGCATCGCCAAGCGCCTCGATGATCGGGCCGTGCCCGTCTGCGTGCCGGTCGTCAACGGCGAGACCGTGCTGCACTGCATCGACCTCAAGGCCTTCAGCTTCGCCGGCGACCGCGGCGAGGAGGTCACCGAGCGCGACCTCACCGAGGACGAGCTGGAGATCCTCGCGCCCTACCGCGAGACCCTGCTCCTGGCGCTCGCCGAGTACGACGAGGAGCTCGCCGACATCGTGCTCATGGACGAGACTCCCGACCCGGACATGGTGTGGGCGGTGCTCAAGAAGTGCACCGTGGACGGCAAGCTGCGTCCGGCATTCGGCGGTTCCGCCCTGCGCAACTGGGGTGTGCAGCCCATGCTCGACGCGGTGCTGCGCATCATGCCGGCACCCACCGAGATCCCGCCGTCCATCGGCCGGCATCCGACCACCGGCGAGGAGATCGAGGTGGCGATGGACAAGGAGGGGCCGCTGGTCGCCCTCGCCTTCAAGGTCCAGCTCTTCGATGGCCGCCGCCACGTGTTCGCGCGGATCTACCGCGGCACCCTGATCCCCGGCATGACCGTGGCGCTCGCCGGTCGCGACATCACCGAGCGCGCCGCCCGCGTCTTCGGGGTCGACGCCAACCGCAAGACCCGCATCGATCGCGCCGTGGCCGGTCAGATCGTCCTGCTCGCCGGACTGCGCCACGCGACCACGGGCGACACCCTGTGCGACCCGTCCGCCCCGGTCCTGCTCGAGGCGATCAACGCCCGCGACCCGGTCCTCGGTCTGGCCGTCGAGCCGAAGGCGGCGAAGGACGCCGAGAAGATGCACGAGATCCTGCGCAAGGTGACCGAGGAGGACCCGACCCTGCGGTTCTCGACCGATGACGAGACCGGCCAGGACATCATCGAAGGCATGGGCGAGCTGCACCTGCAGATCACCTTCGAGCGCCTCGAGCGCGAGTTCGGCCTGCAGCTGCGCGTCGGCAAGCCCCGGGTCGTGCACCGGGAGAGCATCCGCGCGGCCGCCAGCGCCGAGGGCAGCGTCGACCGGGTCATGGAGGCCGGCGACACCCGCATCGAGCTGCGCGCCGCCGCCACCGCGACCGTCACC
>CALATR010000723.1 GCA_937891875.1 uncultured Pseudomonadota bacterium
GAAGCAGCTGCAGGGCAAGGCGCTGTCCTTCAACAACCTCGCAGATCTCGACGGCGCGCTGCGCTCGGTGTTCGAGCTGACCGAGCCCGCCTGCGCGATCATCAAGCACCAGAACCCCGCCGGCGCCGCCACCGCCCAGGACCTGCCCACCGCCTTCAGCCGGGCCCTCGAGGGCGATCCGGTCAGCGCGTTCGGCGGCATCGTGGTGTTCAACCGACCGGTCGATGGCGACACCGTGCGCGCCATCAAGCTGTCCAAGACCTTCTTCGAGGTGGTGGCAGCGCCCGGCTTCGACGAGGTCGCCAAGGAGCGGCTCGCGCCGCGCCAGAAGCTGCGGGTGCTCGAGCTGCCTGCGGACTGGGCCAGCTCCCGTCCGCCGGGCCGTGACGCGCGTCGGGTCCAGGGCGGCTGGCTGTTCCAGGACTGGGACGTCGACGCCGAGATGGGCTGGGAGGTCGTCACCGAGCGCGCCCCGTCAGACGACGAGGCCCGGGCCCTGCGCTTTGCCTGGAAGGCCTGCCGCGGAGTCAAGAGCAACGCCATCGTGCTCGCCATGGGCCTGCCCGGCGGCGCGCGGCTCAACGGCGTCGGCGCCGGCCAGATGAGCCGGGTCGACAGCGTGCGCATCGCCATCTCCAAGGCGACTGCGCCAACGGCGGGCAACGTGCTGGCCTCCGACGCCTTCTTCCCCTTCGCCGACGGCCTCAACGTGGCTGCCGAGGGCGGCGTCACCGCGGTCATCCAGCCCGGTGGCTCCATCCGCGACGCCGAGGTCATCGCCGCAGCCAACGAGGCGGGCATCGCCATGGTCTTCACCGGCGCCCGCCACTTCCGTCACTGAGGTCCGCCCGGACCGCGAGGAGCTTTCCATGAAGGTCGTGCTGGTGGGCAACGGAGGCCGTGAGGCCGCCCTGGCCTGGCGCATCGCGAGCTCGCCGTCGCTCGGTGCGCTGATCGTCACCGGCAGCAACCCGGGCTGGCCCGGCGTCGCGACCGTCGTGCCCGCGTCCGGCGCGGAGGCGATCGCACGCTTGTGTGCTTCAGAACAGCCGGATCTGGTGGTCGTGGGTCCGGAGGCCCCGCTGGCCGAGGGGCTCGCCGATCGGCTGGAGGCCCTCGGCATCCCGTGCTTCGGGCCCAGCCGCGAGGCCGCCCGCCTCGAGACCAGCAAGGCCTTCGCCAAGCAGATCATGGCCGAGGCGGGGGTTCCCACCGCCGGTCACCTCGAGGTCGACAAGGACGATCCCCAGAGCGTCGAGCGGGCCATGGCGCGCATCGCGCAGGGTGACGTCGTGGTCAAGGTCGACGGGCTGGCCGCGGGCAAGGGCGTGTTCGTCTGCCACACCGAGGCGGAGGCCCGCGAAGCACTCGACGAGGTGTGGTCGGGGCGCTTCGGCGACGCTGCTCGCCACGTGGTGCTCGAGGACCGCATGGAGGGCCCGGAGGTCAGCGTCTTCGGCATCACCGACGGCGGTCGCGTGGTGGGCCTGCCCGCCAGCCAGGACCACAAGGCCCTGCTGGATGGAAATCAGGGCCCGAACACCGGCGGCATGGGCGCGTACGCTCCGTGCCCGCTGCTCGATGACGCCGCCGTCGAGGAGATCATCGAGACGGTGCACCGCCCGGTCGTGCGCGTCATGGCCGAGCGCGGCACCCCGTTCCGCGGCGTGCTCTTCGCTGGGCTGATGCTCACGAAGGACGGTCCGCGGGTCCTGGAGTTCAACGCCCGCTTTGGCGATCCCGAGACCCAGCCGCTGATGTGCCTGTGGGAGGACGACATCCTGCCCTGGCTCGCCGGCGCCGCCCGGGGCGACCTGCCCCACGGTGCACCGCGCTTCCGCGATGGCGCCGCCTGCTGCGTCGTGCTCGCCAGCCGCGGCTACCCGGTCACCTCGGAGAAGGACGTCATCATTCCCGAGCCTCCGCGGGCGGAGGACGTGGTGGTCTTCCACGCCGGCACCCGCCGCGGCGACGACGGCCTGCTCCGCACCAGCGGCGGCCGCGTGCTCGGCATCACCGGGCTCGGCGACAGCGTGCAGGACGCGCGAGCGAAGGCGTACGAGGCGCTGGACGGCTGGGCGTTCGACGGAGCGCAGTGGCGGACGGACATCGGCGGGAGCGTCGGGTAGGGCGGAGGGCGCAGGTCGCAGGTCGGGTCGCTGCGGGCGGGGGATGGGCGGGGCGAGTTCCAAGTTCCGAGTCTCCGCTGCCGGACGGCCGTGGCGGGTGCGGAGATCGGTTGGAGCAGGTCGCGTGGCTGCGGGCAGGGGAGTGGCGGCTCGGTCTCCAGTCTCCAGTCTCCAGTCTCCAGTCCGCGCGCAGCTCGGCGGCGACGGCA
>CALATR010000724.1 GCA_937891875.1 uncultured Pseudomonadota bacterium
GCGTGACCACGCCCAAGCACTTCCTGATGGAGCAGATCGAGCGAGACCTCGACCGGGGGACCTACGGTGGCCAGGTGGTCACGCGGTTCCCGCCGGAGCCCAATGGCTTCCTGCACATCGGCCATGCCAAGGCCGTGCTCACCGACTTCGGCCTCGCGGCGATGTACGGCGGGCGCTGCCACCTGCGCTTCGACGACACCAACCCGACCGTCGAGGACACCCGCTACGTCGAGGCCATCCAGCAGGACCTCCAGTGGCTCGGCTGCGACTGGGGGGAGCACCTCTACTACGCCAGCGACTACTTCCCGAAGCTCTACGCCTTCGCCCAGCGGCTGATCCGCGAGGGCAAGGCCTACGTCTGCTCCCAGACCGAGGAGGAGATGCGGGAGGCGCGGGGCTCGGTCACCGAGCCGGGCTCGCCCAGCCCCGACCGGGATCGGGACCCCGAGGAGTCCCTGCGCCTGCTCGACGAGATGCGCCGCGGCGTGCATCCCGACGGCGCCTACACCATGCGCGCGAAGATCGACATGGCGCACGCGAACATGAAGATGCGCGACCCGCTGATGTACCGCATCCGCAACGTGCCCCACCACCGCACCGGCGACGCCTGGCACATCTACCCGATGTACGACTTCGCCCACGGGCTGTCGGACGCCATCGAGGGCGTCACTCACTCGATCTGCACGCTGGAGTTCGAGAACAACCGCGAGCTGTACGACTGGTTCGTCGAGGCCATCTTCGAGCCGCCGGTGCCGCGCCAGTACGAGTTCGCCCGCTTCAACATGACCGGGCTCATCACCTCCAAGCGCAAGCTCCTGCGGCTGGTCGAGGAGCACCACGTCGACGGCTGGGACGACCCCCGCATGCCGACCATCGCCGGCCAGCGCAACCGCGGCGTGCCCGCCGAGGCCATCCGCGTGCTCATGGACCGGGTCGGCCTCAACCGGGTCAACAGCACGGTCGACATGCAGCTGTACGAGCACACCATCCGTGAGGTGCTCAACGACACCGCCCCGCGCAGGATGGGCGTCCTTCGCCCACTTCCGGTGACGCTCGAGAACTGGGAGGCCGGCCGGGTCGACTGGCTCGACTGCGCCGAGTGGCCCTACGACGTGCCCAAGGAGGGCACCCGCAAGGTGCCGTTCACCGGCGATCTCTACATCGAGCGGGACGACTTCGCCGAGCAGCCGCCCAAGGGCTGGAAGCGCGTCACCCCCGGCGTCGAGGTCCGGCTGCGCCACGGTTACCTCATCACGGTCACCGGTGTGCAGAAGGACGCCAGCGGCGAGATCACCGGCCTCACCGCCACGGTCGATCCCGAGAGCCGCGGCGGCAAGGCGCCCGACGGGCGCAAGGTCAAGGGCACGGTGCACTGGGTCAGCGCGTCTGCGGGCAAGCGCGCCACCGTGCGGCTGGTCGATCGCCTGTTCACCTGGGACAAGCCCGAGGAGCACCCCGACGGCTTCCTCGCCGCGCTCAACCCCAAGGCGATGGAGGTCGTGCAGGCCGTGGTCGAGCCGTCCATCGCCGACGCCGGCCCCGGTGCCCGCTACCAGCTGGAGCGCCTCGGCTACTTCCACGTCGACGAGGGTGACGCCCTGCGCCTGACCCGCATCGTCCCGCTCAAGGACAGCTGGGGCAAGGCGGCGGACAAGGTCGAGGAGAAGGCCGAGCCTCAGCAGAAGAAGGCGCCCGAGCGGAAGCGCACGCGGAAGTCGGCGTCGGAGGCCCTGGAAGAGCTGCTGGCCGAGCGTCCGGAGCTCGGGGGTCGCATCGAGGCGCTGGAGGATCGCGGCCTGTCCGAGGACGACGCCGTCACGGTCGGCACCGACGATGCCATCTTCACCCTGTTCGAGGGTGCGCTCGCGGCGGGAGCAGCCCAGGATGCGCTCGTCACCTGGCTCGTCAACGACGTGCGTGGTCTGCTCAAGGATCGTGAGCAGCACGGTCTCACCGGCGCGCACCTGGCGACGCTCATCGGGCTCGTCAGCGAGGGCGAGGTGACCAGCAAGGTCGGTCGCACGGTGCTGGGCCAGGTGGTCGAGTCGGGCGAAGACCCCGCGGAGATCGTCGATCGCGAGGGCCTGCGCCCGGTGCGCGATCGCGGCGTGCTCGAGGGCCACCTGCGCGCGGTCATGGAGGCCAACGCCGGCAAGGTCGACGCCTACCGCGGAGGCAACAGCAACCTGCGCGGCTTCTTCGTCGGCCAGGTCATGCGCGCCACCGGCGGCCGCGCAGACCCGCGCCTGCTGCAGGAGATCGTGAGCGAGATCCTGGGGTGACTCCTGCCCTGTCGTCGACGGGGCAGCGGTAGCTAGATCGACCGCAGGAACGCCACCAGCGCTGCCAGGTCCTCATCGGAGAGGGCCTCGGCGGCGTCGCGGGCGGCCTCGGCCTCGCCGTGGTGGCCGGAGATCGCGGCCTCCAGGGTGAAGGCGCTGCCGTCGTGCAGGTAGGGGCCGGTGAAGGCGAGGCCCCACAGGGGCGGGGTGCGGAACTCGCGGGGGCGGGCCGCGTCGCCCTCCTGGTCGACCAGGGGTGCGAAGGGGTCGGCGACGTCGTGCAGCAGCAGGTCGGAGTAGATCGGAACCCCGTCGAGCTCGGGCACGTGGCAGCCGTCGCAGCCGACGCTGGAGAACACCGCCTCTCCACGCGCGGCGAGGCTGGCCTCGACGTCGGGGTCGCCCCGGCCCGGGGTCAGGCTGCGCATGTAGAAGGAGATCGCCTCGGCCTCCGACGCCGGGAGCTCCGGATCGGCGACCTCGTCGTCGTCGGTGCCGGTGAAGGTGGAGAACTCCTCGGGGAGGGTCGCGCCCAGCTCGTTGAGGAGCGCGTCGGCGGCGAAGTCGTCCAGCGTGCCGATCTGGGCCTTCCAGCCGAAGCGACCGACGGTGCCGTCGGAGAGGACCCGCGCCCGGCCACTGATCCCGTCTCCGTCGAGGTCGGTCGGGTCCTCCAGGGCGAGGATCGCCTCGTCGCTGATCTCGTCGAGCAGGCCCACCCCGAGGATGGTCGGCGGCTGGCGCGTCTCGACGATGAGCGGGATGTCGGCGAAGCGCATGGGGTCCATGCCGGGCACGACCACGCGCGGCAGCACCGGGTGATCCAGGGCGGTCGGCACCCCGTCGCGGTTCTCGGCGACCCGGATGACGTTGGTGTCCACGCCACCGGCCCCGCCCAGGACGGGATCCTGATGGCAGGCCCGGCAGGAGTCGGCGTTGAACCCGGATCCCAGGCCTTCACCCGGGCGAAGGTTGCGATCGAAGAGCGCCTGGCCCTCGAGCCACAGCTGACGGTCGGCGCCGGTGAGCGCCTCGCGCGGTCCACCGGGCACGCCCACATCGTCGATGCCGGGCTGGTGGTCGATCTCGGGGAGGGAGTCGCGGTCGCCCAGCAGGCCGGGACGCTCGGTGGCGTAGGGGCCGAGGCTGTTCAGGAACCCGGTCACCAGCGCCTGCTCGTCGGCGTCGAGGTCGTTCCAGCGGTCGCGTGAGGCGGCGGCCTCCCCGCCGTGCAGGGCGATCGCGTCGGCGTAGGTCTCGGCGCCGCCGTCGTGCATGTATGGCGCGGTCAGCCCGACTCCCCACAGGGGGGCGGTGCGGAACTCGGTGGGCCCGGCGTAGGCGATCTGCAGGCCGTCGGAGTTGTCCTCGCCGAGGTCGTGGACCAGCAGGTCGGTGTAGGCCGGGATGGGCCCGATGCGGCTCTCCAGGCTCTGAACGTGGCAGCCGGTGCAGCCGAGGTCGGCAAAGAGCCGGGCGCCCTTCTCGGTCTCCTTCGTGCGCGGCAGCGGCTTGGGCGGCGCGGCGTACACGCTGAAGATCAGGAGATCGCGCTGATCCTGGTCGCTCATCTCGGGGTCGGGCACGCCATCGTTGTCGGTGGTGGGCTCGCCGGGGGCGGAGACCTGGGCGAAGGCCTGCTGGGTCAGGAACGGGGCCAGGGCGTCCGCGGGGTCCAGGTCGACGTCCAGCCAGGCGGTCTCGCTCATGACGGGCTCGTCCGGCAGCACCTCGAACAGCGGATTGCTGGTCAGGCCCATCTGGTTGAACATCGCGCCGCGATTGAACGACTCCAGGTTGGCGGCCTGGGACTTGACGCCGAAGCGCCCGACCCGGCCCTGCTCGTAGTTGGCCCGACCGCTGATCCCGTCGCCGTCGAGGTCGTCCGGGTCCTCGCGCGACAGGATGTGCGCGTCGCTCACGAACTCGAACAGGCCGATGCCGAACATCGGCGGGGCATTGCGACGACCGGCCCGCAGCAGCTCGCCGGTCTCGGCGGGGGCGATGACGTGGCCGCCGTCCAGCGCGTACAGGTTGCGCACCGGGGACTGGCCGTTCGAGCCCTGGTCGACGAGGGCGCCGTCCCAGCGGCGGCCCTTGACCAGGAAGAAGTCGCGGTAGTGCGGGGAGGCGCCGCCCGGGATGGGCACGCCGTGGCAGGAGTGGCAGGAGTCGGCGTTGAACGTCGGTCCCAGGCCGTCGGCATCGGTGAAGTCGCGGCGGAGGACCTCGTCGCCACGCTCGAAGGCGGCGAGGGTCTCGGCGTCCAGTCCGTCGATCGGGTCGCCCAGGCGATCGGCGTAGTGGCGCCAGGTCGGGTCCGGCTCCGGGATCTCCGGATTGCACGCGCCGAGCAGCGCCAGCGCGCCCAGCAGGGTCACGCGTCTCATGGGTTCTCCTCCGCAAACGTGCCGATCCACACCGAGCCCAGGAACGAGTCACCGGACGTGTAGAGGTTGCCGCCGGCAGCCCACGCCTGTCCACTGCGGTCGACGAACACGCCGTGCAGGACATCGTCGGTGGGCACGGGCACCTCCACGATCTCGTCGGAGGCGATGTCGTAGATGCCGGCGAACCCGCGCTCGCCGACGACCCCCGCCGAGCCGGCCTCGTACACGTGCACGCCAGACAGTCCGGAGCGCGCGCTGGCGGTCCTGGTCAGGGCGTCGCCGTCCACCTCCAGGACCGCACCCGTGCCGCGCCCACCCACGAAGATCGGCTTCTGGCCGGGCATTCCATGCACGGTCACGATGTCGGCCGCAAAGCCCGTCGGGATCGCCTCGAGGCTCGTGCCGTCGTTGCTGCGGACCACCACGCCGCCGAGGCCGCACGCCCACAGGGAGGTGCCGTCGTGGTGGGCCTTGAAGAGGTTGCCCGGGTCTTCCAGGACCTCCGGCAGGTCCAGCGGGGTCCACGTGCCCCCCTGCCAGTGGAAGATCCGCGCGGTCTCGCCGCCCCAGGCGCTGGTGCCGCCCACCGCCCAGGCTTCCGTCGCGGACACGGCGTGCACGCCCCAGATCGCCTCGTCGATCTCCAGGCTGCGGTCCTCCCACGCGCTGCCGTCCCAGTGCAGCACGGTGCCGTTGAGGCCGCCCACCCACACGTCGCTCGCCGTGGTGCCGTGGACCCAGTTGAGCAGGGGCGTACCCTCGGGCACCGTGACCGCCTGCAGGTTGTCCGCGCTGCCCTTCAGCACGACGCCGGCGTCCGGCTGGCCGCCGACGACCCACACGTCCCCGCCGTCCGGCCCCCACACCATGAGGAACGCACCGCGATCGTCGTCTTGCAAGGCGGCAGACCAGGTGAGCGGCGCCGGGTCGTCGGTGGCGTCGGTCGGGTCGCCGGGACAGCTGGCCAGGACCAGCATCAGGGGGATGAGGCGAGTCACGTGCGCTCCGGGTCCGTACCATCGTCAACAGTATGGTGTCGCGAACCGGCGTGCCCGTCACTGGCTGCAACGCCGTGATTCACCCCACCTGGCGGAGCGTCAGTCCTCTTCCTCCGCCTCCAGCTCCGTCGACAGCGCCTCCCAGCGCTCCATCACCTCGAGCTGCTCCGCCTCCAGGGCGTCTCGGGTCTCGCCCAGCTCGCGGGCACGCTCGAAGTCGGTGGCATGGGTGATGAGGTCCTGGTCCACCGCGGCGATCCGCCCGTCCAGCGCCTCCATGCGCTGTTCCAGCTTCTCCAGCTCCTTCCTCATCTTCCGGAGCTCCTTCCGCCGCTCTTTGCGCGCCTCGTGCCGCTCGGCACCGGAGCTGTCCCCGTCCTCTCGGTCCCCCTGGCGGCTGGCCGCGGTCGGCTCGAGGTCCTCGGGCCGCACGCCCTCGTGCACCTCCAGGCGGCCGTCGCCGACGCGACCGACGTGGGTCGCCAGCTGCTCCACCAGGAAGCGATCGTGGCTCACCAGCACCATCGCGCCGTCGAAGGCCTTCAGCGCCCGGATCAGCACCTCGACCGTGACGGCGTCCAGGTGGTTGGTGGGCTCGTCGAGGAGGAGCACGTTGTGGGGCGCAGCACCGAGTGCCGCCAGGGCGACCCGCGCCTTCTCCCCACCGGAGAGCGGACCGATCGGGCGCAGGGCGTCCTCGCCGGACAGGCCGAGGGCTCCGAGCACGCCGCGGACGCGGGTCTCGCCGGCGCGGGGGGCCTGGGCGCCGACGTACTCGAGCGCGGTCTCGTCCGCGGGCAGCGCGCTGGCGAGGTCCTGGTCGAACACGCCGAGGCGGACCCGCCGACCGGTCCGCCGCTGGCCGGAGAGGGGGCGAAGGCGGCCGGCGAGGGTCTGGAGCAGGGTGGACTTGCCCGCGCCGTTGGGTCCGAGCACGGCCAGGCGCATGCCCCGGGTCAGCGTGAGCTCGACGTCGTGCAGGATCGGGACGTCGCGCTCCCAGCCCAGGGTGGCCTGGTCCAGCACCAGCAGATCGGCGTCGGCAGGAGGCGCGGGCGGCAGGTGGAAGTGGGGCAGCGGCTCGCGCTCGGGGGCGTCGATCCGGTCCATGCGGTCGAGCACCTTCTGGCGCGACTGGGCCTGCCGCGCCTTGGTCGCCTTGGCGCGAAAGCGCTCGACGAAGCGCTCCAACCGCGCGATCTCCGCCTGCTGGGCTTCGTACGCCTGCTCGTGCTGGCTGGTCCTCAGATCGCGCTCGGCGAGGTAGGCGCTGAAGTTGCCTGCGTAGCGGTGCAGGCGGTGGTTGCGCACCTCCAGGATCCCGGTGCAGACGCGGTCGAGGAGGTGGCGGTCGTGGCTGACCACCAGCAGGGACCACGGACCGGCGGCCAGGTGACCGGCGAGCCA
>CALATR010000725.1 GCA_937891875.1 uncultured Pseudomonadota bacterium
CGGATGCGTCGGGCACCTCGCGCAGGCCGTCGTCCGCCATCTCGAACAGGCCGAGCTCGCCGGCGGCGCCGAAGCGGTTCTTCACCGCCCGCAGGATCCGCAGCTGGGAGCGGCCGTCGCCCTCGAAGTAGAGCACGGTGTCGACGAAGTGCTCGAGCACCTTGGGACCGGCCAGATCTCCGCTCTTGGTGACGTGGCCGACCAGCCAGGTCGCGACGCCGGTGCCCTTCGCGAGCCCCATGCTGCGGTGGGCGACCTCGCGGATCTGGCTGACGCTCCCCGGGATCCCGGTCGCCTCGGCCGTGCGCACGGTCTGCACGGAGTCGATGACCAGCACCACCGGGCGGGTCTCCCGCGCCGCCGCCTCGATGACGTCGAAGTCCGTCTGCGACAGGATCAGCAGGTTCTCGTCGACCAGGCCCAGACGCTCCGCCCGCAGGCGCACCTGGCGGGCCGACTCCTCGCCGGTCGCGTACAGCACGGGCAGACCGCGGGATGCGAAGCGGTGCAGGGCCATCAGGAGCAGGGTGGACTTGCCCACCCCGGGATCGCCGCCCAGCAGGGTCAGGCTGCCAGCGACGAGTCCGCCGCCCAGCACCTCGTCCAGCTCGGAGATGCCGGTCTTGACCCGCAGCTCGCCCCCTGCATCCAGGGAGACGGCCGTGATCGGCTGGGGCCGCAGCGCATCGGTCAGCCGGACCGCCGCCGCCGCCGCCGGTGCCGTGCCCGGGGCCGCCTCGACCACCTCCTCGATGGTGTTCCACGCGCCGCATCCGGGGCAGCGACCCGCCCACTTGAACAGCTCGTTGCCGCACTCCGTGCACGCCCAGGTCTGCTTCTTCCTCGCCACGTCGCCTCCGAGACCCCTCCCTACCCGGGCTGAACCAGCGCGGAGACTGGCCTCGGATTTCCGCCGCCCAGCGGGAAGGCTCAGCGCAGCATGGACCCCATCGCCGCGCCCATGAAGCAGACCAGGATGAAGAACAGGATGTACAGGCCGATCGCGATGGCGGTGACGATGCCCATGAACCGGAACAGGTTCTGCACGTTCTGCAGCATGCTCTCGGCGGCCAGCTCCTTGTCCTCGGCGTCGAAGGCGCCCACCAGTCGACCGGCGGCGCTCGCACCCTGGACCAGGCACCAGGCGGGGTACGCGTAGAGGGCCGCGACGCCGACGTAGACCACACCGAGGACGCCCATCATCATGTCCTGGGGACGGCCCGACCCCGCGGCGGCGAGCAGGCCGGCGAGCACCAGGAAGATGGCGCCGATGACCATCAGGCCGGCGCCGATGAAGGTGATGACACCGAGGAACATCATCCAGGGGCGAGCCCGGATCATGTAGGTCTCCATCAGGTCGGTCAGCCGCGCCTCGTGCAGGGGCCTGCTGCTGGGGCTGCCCGAGCCGTAGGAACTGGAGCCGCGGCCCGAAGGCACGTCGAACGGGTTGTCGCTCGCCATTGGGGTCCTCCCTCTCCCGAGACGTCCGGGGGGCGGACCCTACCTCATTTCGACCCGCGCAAGTCCAGCACGCGGTCCGCGATCTCCGCGAAGCCGTGCCCTCCACTCCCCCGAGCGATCCAGCGCGGCCACGCCTTCATCCTGGGCAGGAAGTCGCGCACGTTGGCGACGCCGCAGGCGTACGGGAAGGCCGCGAACATGGGCTCGTCGTTGGCCGAGTCCCCGACGTAGAGCCAGCGGTCGCGGCTGTCGTCGAGGTCCTCGCCGAACGCGTCGCGGACGAGGTTCCTGCAGCCGACGCGCTTGTCGAAGTCGCCGTACCACCCGTTGACGTGGATGGAGCTGACCTTGCAGGTGGCGCCCGCCCGCTGGAATGCCGCGACGATGTCGTCGATGGCGCGCTGGGGGAGGGGATCGACGTCCTCGCAGAAGTCCACCGCCAGGTCGAGCTCCCGGTAGGGCTGGTCGCTGGCGAGCGCGGTGCCGGGCACCTCGGCAAGGATGGAGGCGGCCAGGGCGTCGAGGCGGCCGCGGTGCTCGGCGCGGGTCGCGGCGTCCTGCAGGAATCCGCGTCGAAGGCCGTCTTCTTCCATCCAGAACCACAGCCCGCCGTTCTCGCCCACACACCCGTCGACCGGCCACATGCGCGCGATGTGGTCGACCCATCCGGCCGGCCGACCGGTGACCGGCACCACCCGCAGGCCCGCGTCGCGCAGGCGCTGCAGGGCGAGGAATGCGTCAGGCACGAGCCGACCTTCCCAGGTCAGCGTGTCGTCGATGTCGCAGAAGACCCCGACGAGGTCCCGCGCGATGGCGGCGTCCAGCGTGTGCAGACCCTCCGGGGTCATCCGCGCACGGTGAAGCTGTCGGACGTCTGCAGCAGGCGGTGGATGTCCTCGGCCTCGAGGCCGCCCTGGGCCTGGACGATCTGGTCGTGGACCTGCTGATCGTAGATGGGCGCCTCCACCTGGTAGAGGATGCCGAGCACCAGCGGCGCATCGTCGCCGATCAGCCCGGCGAGCGCCCAGGCCAGCCCCTCGTCGGTGGGATCGTGGACCACGCAGTCGGCCTCGGTCACGCCGTCGCCGAGGCGGGTGACCTGGAGGGAGAAGCCCTTCTGCACGAGGCCGTAGCGCTCGTCGTCGTCTCCCCAGACCAGGGGCTCGCCCGCGGTCGCGTAGCAGATCCGCCGGGCGCGGTTGTCCTTGTCGGTCCAGGCGGCGAAGGCCCCGTCGTTGAAGATGTTGCAGTTCTGCAGCACCTCGACGAACGCCGCGCCCTTGTGATGGTGCGCGTCGACCAGCACCTGGCGCAGGTCCTTCGGCAGCACGTCGACCGAGCGCGCGATGAAGGTGGCGCCGCTGCCGAGCGCGAACGCGGCCGGGTTCATCGGGCGGTCCAGACTGCCCATCGGAGAGCTCTTGGTACGCGCGCCGATCTGGGACGTCGGGCTGTACTGCCCCTTGGTCAGGCCGTAGATGCGGTTGTTGAACAGGATGATGTTCAGATCGATGTTGCGGCGCAGTGCGTGGGCGAAGTGGTTGCCGCCGATGGACAGGGCGTCGCCGTCGCCGGTTCCGACCCACACGGACAGCTCGGGGTTGGCGAGCTTGAGGCCGGTGGCCACCGCGGGCGCCCGACCGTGGATGGTGTGGAACCCGTAGGCGTCGATGTAGTAGGGGAGCCGGCCGCTGCAGCCGATGCCGCTGATGACGGCGTACTGCTCCTTGGGCAGACCGATGGTGGCCATGGCAGTCTGGAGCTGGGCCAGGATCGAGTAGTCCCCGCAGCCGGGGCACCACCGGATGGTCTGGTCGCTCATGAAGTCGCGACGGGTGAGCTTGGTCACTGGCACACCCCCGTGGGCGAGTCGTCTTGGATGAGGTCGACCAGGGCGGACTCGACCTCGCGGATCTTGAAGGGCTGGCCCTCGACCTTGCACAGCGGCACGGCGTCGATCAGGTACTTGCACCGGATGAGCTTGTGTAGCTGGCCCATGTTGAGCTCGGCGCACAGCACCTTGTCGTAGCGGGACAGGACGTCGCCGAGGTCGGGCGGGAAGGGGTTCAGGTTGCGCAGCTGCACGTGGCCCACCTTGTGGCCTGCGGTGCGGCAGCGCTCGGTCGCCTCGCGGAGGGAGCCAAAGGTGCTGCCCCAGCCGATGACCAGCACGCCTTCCTCGTCGCCGAACACCCGCGTCGGGTGCAGGTCGTTCGCGACCCGGGCGACCTTCTCCGCGCGCAGGTCGGTCATGCGCTGGTGATTCTTGGGGACATAGCTCACGTTTCCGGTGAGCTCCTCCTTCTCGAGGCCGCCGATTCGGTGCATCAGGCCGGGCATGCCCGGGGTCGCCCAGGGGCGGGCGAGGGTCTCGGGATCGCGATCGTAGGGGAGGAAGGGCTCGCCCTCTGCCGGGACCTGGGGCGTCGGGACCTCGATGGCGGGCAGGGTCGCGGGCTCGGGCACGCGCCAGGGCTCGGCGCCGTTGGCGATGTAGCCGTCGGACAGGATCACGACCGGGACCATGTGGGTGAGGGCGATCCGCACGGCGTCGTACGCGGTGCGGAAGCAGTCGGCCGGTCCGCGAGGGGCCAGCACGACCACCGGGGACTCGCCGTTGCGCCCGAACATCGCCTGCATCAGGTCGGACTGCTCGGTCTTGGTCGGCATGCCCGTCGAGGGGCCGGCGCGCTGCACGTTCACCACGACCAGGGGGAGCTCGGCCATGACCGCGAGGTTGATGGCCTCGGCCTTGAGCGCCAGGCCGGGGCCCGACGTGCCGGTCGTGCCGATGGCGCCGCCGTAGGACGCGCCGATGGCCGCAGCGACCGCGGCGATCTCGTCCTCCGCCTGGAAGGTGAGCACGCCGAAGGGCTTGAACGCGGCGAGGTAGTGCAGGATGTCGCTGGCCGGCGTGATCGGGTAGGTCCCGTAGAAGAGCCGGCGGCCGGCGCGCTGGGCCCCGACGACGAGGCCGGTGGCGAGCGCCTGGTTGCCGGTGATGGTGCGGTACAGCCCGTCCGGGATGTCCGGCACCGTCGCCACCGTCATCTGCGTGTGCTGGAACTCGCTGGTCTCCGCGAACGACCACCCGGCCTCCATCGCGGCGACGTTGGCCTCGCGATAGGGGGACTTGAACTTCCTCTCCAGGAAGGCGCGCGTGTCGTCCGTAGGCTTGCTGTACAGCCAGTACATCATGCCCAGCGCGAAGAAGTTCTTGCAGCGGTCGGACTGCTTGCGGTTGAGGCCGAAGGGCTCCACGGCCCCGGCCGTCAGGTCTGAGAGGGGGACCCGCCAGACGCGCAAGTCAGCGAGTGAGCCATCCTCCAACGGATTGGCAGACAGTTCCGCCTTCTTGAGGTCCCCGGACTCGAACTTGTCCGTGTTCACGATCACGAGCCCGCCCGGGCGCACGTCAGGCAGGTTCTTGACGAGGGCCGCCGGATTCATCGCGACCAGCACGTCGCAGAAGTCACCGGGCGTGAAGATATCCCGGCTTGCAAGCTGGATCTGGAAGCCCGAGACGCCACCCCTGGTCCCCGCTGGAGCGCGGATCTCGGCCGGGAAGTCGGGCAAGGTCGCGTGGTCGTTGCCCGCGATGGCGGCCGTGTGGGTGAAGCGCTGGCCGAGCAGCTGCATGCCGTCGCCGGAGTCGCCGGCGAAGCGGATGACGACGTTGTCGATGGGCGTTGGGACGCCCGCGGGATCGGTCATGTCGGGTCCCTGGCGTGGAGGCAAGGCGGACACCTAATGCGGCCGCCCCGCGGTGCATCTTCACCATCTGCACATGCGTCGCCTCGATGCACCTTGCCTGGCCCCCTCGCGGTCCCTTATGGGGCCCCGTCCCGCCGCCAGGCGGTAGGATGCGGCCCGCCGCACCCCGGCGGTGCGGTGCTGGCCGTTTACACCCTCGAGCCCGGTGTCACCGGGGACGCGGGTGACGACCCTGGAGGAGACTTGCGCGAGATGTCCAACCCCCGAGCACTCGGGCGCCGTGCAGCGCTCGTCGGAGCGAGCCTCGCCGTGCTCGGTTCGGGCCTGCTGTCGGCCGTGCCGGCGCACGCCGGTCTGTTCGGCCCCAAGGCCTCCCGGGAGAACTTTCCCGCGCGCGAGGTCGAGAGGCCCCTGGACCTTCCCCGCGGCTGGTCCGAGTTCACCTTCAGCCACGCGATCAAGTTCTCCAGCGGCTCGTGGTCGTCCGACGGCGAGGTCGTGCCCTTCGAGAGCGCGCAGTGGACCTACCATCGCTCCCAGGTCAGCTGGCGCTACGGCCTCTCCCGGCGCAGCGACATCCAGTGGGACGTGCCCTTCCTGGTCGGCATGCTCCGCAACGAGGAGCTCGGCACCAACCTGACCTCGGGCGCGCTCGGAGACATCCGGTTCTGGTACCGCTACCGCCTGTACGAGGAGGAGGCGCCCATGACCGCGGTCGTGATCGAGTCCTTCATCGAGGGACCGACGGGCCGTGAGACCCCGGGGACGCAGCGTGGCGGCCCGGCACAGATGTCCAACATCATCACCACCAGCAGCAGCTGGGATGTGTACGGTGGCCTCGCTGCTCGCCGTCAAGTCGGGCCGCTCCGGTTCACGCTCCGCGCAGGCTACATGCGCCGCTTCTCCGCCCTGTCCCAGTTCGTGGTCGAGGTCGAGGAGGACCAGTTCACCGGTCGCTTCAAGCCTGGTGACCGACTGCAGGCGTCCGTCGAGTTCCTCGGCCAGGTCGGCCCGGTCGCACTCGCCGCGCAGCCCCGCTTCGCCTACCGCGGTGTCACCAAGGCCGGCGTCACCGCGGACAACTGGATCAATCCCGGCAAGAACCTCGTCGCCTTCGACGGCAGTGACGGCGCGGAGCTGGACCTCGACCTCCAGCTCACCGTCAACGCCACCCGCGGCTTCGACGTGCACCTGCAGGGCAGCCTGCCGCTCATGGGCGAGGACCTGATGTTCTTCCCGCTCGAAGATGTCCACCCGACGTACGGCCCGACCTTCGGCGCGGCCGTGGAGGCACGGTTCTGATGCCCACGCGCACCACGACAACCCGTTCCTCCGCCTCCTGGCTGACCCGTGCGCTCGGCATCGCCGCGCTCACCGGGCTGGGCCTGTCCGCCGCGGCGCTCGCGCCCCAGCAGGCCGAGGCGTCCCAGTTCCTGTCGCTGTACCACCGGCCCGACCTGAAGTGGTACACGATCGAGACCGAGCACTTCCTCGTGCACTACCCGGTCTCTCGCAAGGGACCGGACAAGACCGAGCACTACATGAGCGGCGAGTGGGCCGCCCGCAAGGTCGCCAAGGTCTCCGAGCAGTACTGGGAGCCGATGTGCGCGGAGTTCGACTATTACCTCGAGGAGAAGGTCCACATCGTGGTCCTCGAGCAGTATGACCAGCTCCAGGGCTTCACCATCCCGAACCGGAACTGGGTCGAGATCTCCGGCAACCCGGGTGGCTCGTTCTACCGCTCCCGCGGCCGCTCCGAGTGGTTCAGCAACGTGCTCGTGCACGAGTTCGCCCACGTGGTGTCGCTGAAGAAGAACCAGTCGTCCGGCGAGAACCTCCAGGTCACCGTCCTCGACGCGCTGTACCAGAACAACGCCATCGCCACGGGCCCGTCGGACGTCGACATGGGCGTCGGCGGCTCGTACTACGTCAGCGACCGCGGCGAGCCCTGGTGGTGGACCGAGGGTGGCGCCGAGTACTGGTCCAGCCGCACCGGCTACAACTGGTGGAGCTCGGGTCGTGATCGGCACGTTCGAAACACGATCCTCGAGGATCGCGCCCTCACCTACGACCAGTGGAAGACCACCCAGCTCGCCATGAGCTACGGCGACGGCGAGCGCGGCTACCAGCAGGGCCACAGCATGGCCCTGTACATGCGGATCCGCTTCGGCGAGGAGGCCTTCGCCGACTTCGCCAAGGAGAGCGACCGCAAGTACCGCGCCACCTGGGAGACGATCATCGAGGAGAAGACGGGCGTTCCGCCCCGCGAGCTCTACGATGACTGGAAGGCCTGGGTCGAGGACTACTATCAGCGGTGGTACGCCGACATCGTCGCCGAGGGCGAGGTCAAGGGCATGGAGCTCGAGACCCGTCCGCTGGACGTGCACTGGAACACCCCCTCGCAGCGGGACCAGTTCTTCACCGGCGAGAAGAAGCTCCTCGGAAAGACGACGAAGGAGCCGAAGAAGTGGCAGCAGTGGGAGGGCGAGAAGGACGCGACCGGTCGCGCCGACGTCTTCCCCAAGTTCTCCGATGACGGCGAGTGGTTCGCCCAGGCCTACGGCTACGGCCACCTGTACATCGCCAAGGCCCCGGAGAGTCTGTACCCCGCGGCCACGATGGGCAGTCCCGCCGGCGAGGGTCAGGAGGAGGCCCAGGGCGAGGTCGGGCGCATGAGCATGCGCATCCCGATGGCGTTCTACTCCAACTACGACTTCGTGCCGGGCAAGGACCAGCTGGTCATCTCCATGCAGGAGGACCAGATCCACCGCGCCCGGATGAACTTCCGCGCCATCCGCGTCGAGACCGACGGCTACGACTGGAACGAGCTGGTCCTGGTCGACCTCGCGACCCGCACCGAGACCGAGCCCGACGGGCCTGTCGGCTCCGACCGCGAGGCCGAGGTCACCTACCTGCGTCCCGAGAAGGTGAAGGGCAGCTTCACGGACGGCACCTGGCGCAGCAAGCCGGGCCTCCAGTTCAGCGTCATCCCGAACACGAAGCGCGGCACCGACCCGGCCATCTCGCCGGACGGCAAGCAGATCGCCTACATCGAGTACGGCGATGGCACCCACAACCTGGTGCTCATCAACATCGACGGCACGGGCAAGACCTACCTGACCGAGTTCGAGTCGGGCGAGATGCTGCAGTCGGTCGACTGGTCGCCGGACGGCAAGACCCTCGCGTTCGCCCTGTTCAAGAACTACCAGGCGGACATCTGGCTGATGGACGTGGCCACCAAGGAGGTCACGGCGCTCAACCAGGACGCGAGCGAGGAGCTCGACGTGCACTGGTCCGCGCACGACGGCAACCTCTACTTCGTGTCGGACGAGTCCTCGATCTACAACGTCTACCGCTACGACTTCGACTCGAAGAAGGTCCAGCAGCTGACCAACGTGATCAGCACCGCGTACACGCCGCACCTCACCCCGCGCGGCGACCTGATGTACACGAACTGGACCGCGTTCGGCGAGAAGAACTACATCGTCGCCAAGGACGAGTTCCTGGAGCAGGATGCGACCGACCGCTTCGGTCTGTCCTACGACGAGGAGCGGGCCGAGGCCTACTACGCCTACACCGAGGATCTGTCCGAGTACGAGGCGCTGACCACCCGGTACAACAGCCTGCAGCGCTTCCACCCGCCGGCCCTGATCCCGATCTTCCGCCTGCGCAACCCGAGCCTGCCGACGTTCCAGCTGGAGACCGGCCTGCAGATGTCGACGTTCGACGTCGGCGAGAAGCACTCGGTCCTGCTCTACGGCATGGTCGGCACGTCCTACCAGCTGACCGCCCGCTACACCTACCAGGGCTGGCACCCGACGATCTCGTTCGGCTACGCCCACAGGCAGGGCAAGTCGGACATCGGCTTCCTGATCGACAACGACAACGACTCGACCACGACGGACGATCAGAAGGTCTACGAGTTCCGCCAGAACACGGTCAGCAACACCTTCTTCATGTTCGCGAACTACCCGCTGAACCAGCGGCTGCAGCTCAACGCCTCGCTCGTCGCGTTCGACTTCGGCTTCCGCAGCCGGAACAACCTGAAGTTCCCGCGGTTCAACCAGGGCGTGGTCGGCAGCGTCGGCCTCGAGTTCTCGACCCTGCCCTACGGGCTGCAGACCGGCCGGATGGCGTTCAGCCCCTACGGCATCAACCCGCGCGGTCGCTACATCACGCTCAACTACTCGCACGGCTACACGGACCACGTGTCGCCGTCGAACAACGGCGTCAACACCGACGACGGCGAGCGCCTCGACGACTACAACTACAACTCGGTCCGCTTCCGCTGGACCGAGCACATGGGCTTCCCCTTCAGCCGGAAGTGGCGCGGAATGGGCCACAGCCTCCAGCTGGACGCTCAGGGCGGCGTGATCGACCGCAACGTGCAGCTCTTCGACGAGCTCCGCGGGGGCGGCGTCTGGCCCCAGGACGCCTACCTGGGCGCCATCCTGCCGAGCCAGCCGCTGGCCGGCTACCCGGGCGTCTTCTTCGGCGAGACCATGTTCGTCGGCTCCGCCTACTGGCGCATGCCCATCATCCAGCGCCTCAACGAGAAGGTCGGGCCGTTCATCGTCCGCGACGTCTTCTTCCAGTGGGGCGGCTCCGCGGGCAACTTCTGGTCCTACCGGCCGCCCGACGAGAGCGAGCGTGGAAAGTACTACTTCGACAACCAGGGCAACCGCATCGCGTACGACCCCAAGGACGTCCGCCGCGAGATCCCCTTCGTCGACACCTCGTACAAGAACGGCAACTACCTGCTGACCGACCTCTCCGCCGAGATCCGGATCAGCACCGTGCTCCAGGACAGCGCGTTCAACTCCATCTTCCGCGTCAGCTACGGCTTCCAGGAAGTGACGGGCGTGTTCGACGTCAACGGTGACGACATCAACGACAACACGAACGACGGCTCCGGCAACGCCATCTCCACCGAGACGGAGAAGCCGGGTCCCCGCATCTTCCTCGGCATCGGAACGGGATTCTAGCCATGATGACCCCCCGCACCACCGCCCTGTTCTCGCTCGCCGCGCTGGCTCTCGCCGGCTGTGGCCGTGCGGTCGAGCCGAGTGACGTCAAGCTCGTCGGCGTCGGCAACAACCCCGATGAGATCGGCCCCGCGCCGACGCCCTACGGCGGCCTCGTCGAGTACAACCACGTCGACTTCTCGGGCGGCGCCCTGCCCCTCGGCGCGATGGGCCTGTCCAGCTACACCGAGGCCGGCCCGTCGATCCTCAACATGGAGCCGCCCTACGGCGCCGTGTTCGGGCTGTCCTACATCTTCGACGCCAAGCTCCGCGGCACCACGTCCCTGGCGCTCGTGCTGCCGAACCCGCCCCCCGCCGAGGGCGCCTGCTACACGCAGCTGTACCCGGCCGGCCCGTTCGACGGTGGGTTCAACACGGTCGACGTCGGCGACTACGTGAAGTTCGTCAGCACCGAGACCGGCGAGGACGTGGTCAAGTTCGACCGCATCCCGCGTGACTACCCGCCCGAGGCCTCGCGGCTGTCGGTCGTCTACCAGGTCATCCAGGGCTACAGCCCCGAGGAGCGGACCCGGCTGATCCCCGACCCCGACGGCTCCAACGCCCTCGAGGACATGCTGGAGGTGCCATACCGCACGCGCAACTTCCCGTTCGGGGAGGAGGTGTCGCTCTCGTGGCCCGGCGGATTCACCTCCTTCGACAAGCCGGTCGGATCGGTCCCGCTGCCCTACCGGCCCGAGAGCCCGACGATCACGCTGCCCACGGCGTTCGACGCGGTGCAGCTCTCCTGGAACGGACCCCGCTACTACTACAGCTTCGGTGACTCCGACTTCGTGTCGCTCGATCCCGCCGAGTACAGGACCTGCTTCGAGTTCACGAGCCCGATCGAGTTCGGCGACGGCCAGCCCAGCTCGGTCACCGACTGCTCCGAGCTGACCGGTCCTCCCCGAGATCCGGGCATCTACAACGCCTTCCGCGGACAGATGTACACCGGTCCCTGGGAGACCCAGGACGGCGTGACCTTCGAGTGGGAGTCCGACGATGCGGGCGACACGGTGTCGGTGGCGGTGAAGTTCCTCGCCCCGATCGACCCCAACTCCTCCTCCTTCACCGCCCGCCAGGTCCTGCTGAACCCTGGCGACTCGGCGGACGATCAGGTCTGGCGTGACGCACAGGTCTGCGAGACCGCCGCACAGGACGGCGCCATCTTCCGCTTCGACGAGGAGCGCTGGGCGCCCGAAGGCAAGCGCGAGGCCGTGCTCCAGGGCAACCCGAACGAGGTCATCGCCCAGGTGGTCTGCAACGTGCCCAAGAGCGAGGGCAGCTTCACGCTGACCCAGGACCACATCGCCGACGCCTACAACTACGCCCGCTCCCGCGGTGCAGAGGGCAGCATCTTCATGCTGGGCAAGAGCCAGGTCCAGGAGGTCGCCATCCCGGCGGTCAAGGACCCGTACGACCAGCGACACGACGTCAATCCGGTGTTCGTGACCGCCAAGACCATCAAGATCGGCCGTTTCTACTGGACCCCGGAGTCCACGCCGGAAGGCGCTGCCGAGGCGGGAGGTGACCAGTGAGTTCCTCGATGCGCTTGTTCGCGGCAGGCCTGGTCACGACCGCGCTCGTCGGCTGTGGCGATGGGTTCAAGCCCTACTACACCCAGTCCGTGGGTCCGCAGATCGGCTCGCTCGAGCCCGACTTCGAACTGGGCAACACGGGCGGTGAGCTGGTCACGATCTCTGGCGCCGGGTTCGGCGATGATCCCGATCAGCTCGTGGTCCTGTTCGACAATCACAACGCCGAGGTGGTCTCCGCCACCAACAGCGAGATCGTCGTCCGCACCCCGCCTGGCCCCATCACCGGCGGTGGGGTCGAGGTCCTCGTGGCCAACGCCACCGGCTACGATCTGCAGGCCCCCAGCGGTGACATTGCGCTCTACCGCTACGGCGTGGGCGTGTATGACGGAGAGGGTCAGCCCCTCGGCCGCTCGCCGTTCTACCGGGACCAGCAGCACTACGTGCAGGTCAGCAACTTGTACGACAGCTGCTACGGCGGTCGCGGTACGCCCGGCTGTGAGGGCAACTCCTTCAACGGCGCCGTCGGCATCGATGGGCAGGGCGAGTTCTATCGCTTCGCCTACCCCCGCCTGCACACCACGTCGCTGGGCTGGCTGACCGCGTACGACATCAACCCCGGCCAGTGGCACGTCGGCCCCCCCCGGGCCGTGTTCCCGTCCGGTATCGACGACCTGCACAAGCGCGGCGTCGGTGCGTTCGAGATCATCAACCCCGCATACGAGAGCGTCGACTCCCGGATCTGCGTCGACCTGACCGAGGACCTGCAGTTCGCCACCGAGGTCTGCAACGACAGCTTCGGCCAGCGCGAGTACGACCTCGGCGTCCTCGAGTTCTGCCAGACGGTGGATCAGGACGATGGCGTCACCGGGCAGTTCCGTCCGGACTGGCCGGTCAACCGGGACTTCTTCGAGAGCCTGCCCGGTGAGAGCATGGACGTGCGCCTGGCGGTGTACGGCCTTCAGCTGGTCACCGACGTCACGCTCCCGCCGGTGGTCGACTTCGACGCGGAGTACGGTTTCCAGGCCCAGGGGACCAACCCCTGGACCGTGTCCAGCCCCCTGGAGTGCGCCGACGAGAACGAGGACGGCCAGGTCACCCTGGACGAAGCCGGCATGATCCTGACCTGGACGCCGCTGGACGACAGCTTCCGCGAGAACGCGGACATCAACAGCTTCGTGCACGTCTCGCTCACGCTGACCGACTTCGCCTGGTACAGCCTCGAGCAGCAGGGCGTGCGCATCGCGATCGTCGTGCCCGACAACCACGAGGTGGGCGAGGACGGCCTCGCGCGGCTGGTGATCCCCAACGAGGTCCTCTACCAGATCCCCTCGCCGAACTTCAACTGGAGCAACGCCTCCCAGCAGAGTGGCTTCCTGGGGCGCTACTCGTCCAACCCGAGCTACCTCTTCATGGAGGCCTACCGGGTCACGGACTACCGCTTCCAGACGCCCGACGACGAGACCCTGGTGTTCTCGTACGCCACGGGTGAGCTCACGCTGCTCGTCGACTACACGAACCCGCTCTACCGCGACACCGACTGCGGAGACTGCGTGGACGGGGACGGCGACGGCTGGGTCGACGCGCGGGATCCGGACTGCAACGAGGACGTGGGTGGCAACGGGGACACCGAAGACGACTCCACCTTCGGCGACTACACCTGCAACGACGGTATCGACAACAACGGCGACGGTCTGACCGACGCTGACGACCCGCTGTGCATCAACGGCTGGGACGGTGAGAGCACCTGCACCGACGGCCTCGACAACGACGAGGACGGCTGGCTGGACGAGGACGACCCGGACTGCACCGGCGGTGGCGAGGAGGACGGCTCGACCGTCGGCGGCACCTGCAACGATGGTCTGGACAACGACGGTGACGGCTGGGTGGATGCGGGCGACCCCGGATGCATCGAGGCCACGGACGCCGAGGACGACGGCCTGTCGGGCACCCAGTGCAACGACGGCGTGGACAACGATGGCCACGGCGATGTGGACGCAGAGGACTTCTACTGCATCCTCAACGGCGCCCTGACGGACTCCGAGGAGCCGGCAACCATCTCCCAGTGCCGCAACGGCGCGGACGACGAGTCGGATGGCTACGTGGACGGTCTGGACCCCGACTGCGAGGTCGCGCCCTACCACCGCGAGGCCACCCGCTACTTCGAGCCCGCGGATGGGTTTGCGCCCGGCTGCTACGACAACATCGACAACGATGGCGACGGCGTGAAGGACTCGGCTGACCCGAGCTGCTGGAACCCCGCGTTCGGCTACGCGCCAGACGGCTTCCTGACGGACGAGGGGCGGGACTGGGGCACGTCGTGCTCCGACGGCGTGGACAGCGACGGAGACGGCTGGATCGACGGCCTGGATCCGGACTGCGTGCCCGGCGTCAGCGAGTCCCAGGAGGAGGTCGGCCTCGGCACGACCCAGTGCAACGACGGCATCGACAACGATGGCGATGGAGACATCGACAGCGAGGACTCCCTCTGCTCGCGTGGCTCGGGCAACTTCGAAGGGTAGAACCTTGGATGTCGCCGCGTCCAGAAAAAACTCTGGACGCGGATGCGAAGACGGTTAGAAGCCGTGGGCGCCGAGGGGGGGACACCCTCCCGGGCGGACGACGGCGGGCCCCCCGGGGCCGGCCCTCGACGAGGCAGGGAGCCCTGCAGAGCCTACGGGCAGATGCAGGCAGCGGTCGCGTCGGTCGTTCTTTGAAATTCAGGCAGAAGTGGAAGGCGAGCGTTCCGCCGAGTCGGATCCTTCGGGTTCCGGGTCGGCCCCATACTAGAGAAAGACCTCATGGGCCTACGGGTTCTGTGAGGCATTACGCAAGTCAATACCCAATGGGTAGCAAGCAAGCGATCGAACTGGAGAGTTTGATCCTGGCTCAGAGCGAACGCTAGCGGCGGGCTTAACACATGCAAGTCGCACGCCCTTCGGGGAGTGGCGAACGGGTGAGTAACACGTGGCTTACCTACCTTCTGGCGGGGGATAACCAGGGGAAACCCTGGCTAATACCGCGTATGGCCTACGGGTCAAAGTCTTCGGACGCCAGTTGATGGGGCCGCGGCCCATTATTTAATCCTAGTTGGTGGGGTAATGGCCTACCAAGGGTACGATGGGTAGCTGGTCTGAGAGGACGATCAGCCACACTGGGACTGAGACACGGCCCAGACTCCTACGGGAGGCAGCAGTGGGGAATATTGCGCAATGGGCGGAAGCCTGACGCAGCCACGCCGCGTGAG
>CALATR010000726.1 GCA_937891875.1 uncultured Pseudomonadota bacterium
GAGGCCCGAAGTAGGCGGTGTTCGTGCCGGGCACCGGACCGGGCAGGATGCGGAACAGGTAGCCGTGGCGTCCGGCCAGCTCCCGGAGGAAGGAGAAGTCGGTTCCCGACTGCTGGATCGTCACCTCGAGCGGCAGGTTGGAGAAGCTGATCGGCGTCGGCATCACCATCGGGACCACGCCGTACATCGCGTACTCAGCCAGGATCAACGCCGCGATCTCGAAGTCCGCCATCGAAGGCCAGGGCTCGGACTTCTCCTCGAGGTTCATGGCAGCAGACACGTCGAGCCCGCTGACCACGAGGGTGTCGGGCTGACTCCCCTCCCCGCGCGCCAGGTGCTGCTTGGTGATGAACCCGTCCATCAGCACCGTCGGCACGCCGAGGATGCTGACCGTGACGATGATCCGGTTGAACGGCTGGAGCAGAGGGAGCAGCAGCAGATCGACGTCCTGCTGCGACAGGGTGCGCGCTGCTTGAAACGTCAGGGAGAAGGCCGACGGTGCCTCCTCCTTGATGTGGATCTCGGCGCTGCGCAGGGCGCGGGTCAGGACCTCGGGGGCCGGTGCGGCGACCATGCGGCCGACCATCAGGCCCAGCTCGACGTGGCTCATCATCGGCCACCCCCGCCGAACGGCGCCTGGGTGATCCGCACCCGCCCCTCGTTCGCGGTCAGCGCCTCCTCGGGATCGAGCACCCGGGCGCCGTCGGCCACCTGCCAGGCGCGCAGGGGGTCGCCGTACGCGCGCACGGCGAGCTGATCGAGGCGCTGGGAGTCCGCCTGGAGCTCGCCGACGGTGCGCAGGTCGCCGGGGTCGGGGAGGATCCGCCAGTCCGGGTAGCGGGTCATCCGCCCGTGGGCGTCGACGAAGGTCAGCAGGTCGCCGCTCACGACTTCACCTTCGCCGCCGCCCGCTCCTTCTCCGACTGATAGGCCAGGTACCTGGCAAATCCGGGATCGGTGGGCAGGAGGTCGGTGGCGCTGGTGACCTGCATGGTCAGGTCCACCGTGGCGCGGATCGGGTTGAGGTTGACGTCGAAGGCGTCTTCGGTGACCGCGTACTTGGTGATGAGCACCGGGGCCTGCAGCTGCTTGCCCCACTGGAACATCACCGTCGGCGCCGTGTACTGGCCGATCTCCAGCGTGCCCGAGGACAGCTTGGACACGGCGGACTCGATGGACGCGACCGTGGGGTACATGACGGTCTCGATCGCCGCGAGCAGGGGGCGGATCCCCGAGGTGGTGCTGTCGTTCCAGGTGACCGAGTCCTGATCGCCCGCGTCGATCTCCAGGCGCACGGTGATCTGCTCGACTGGCGGGGCGGTGTAGTACGGCCGCGTCGCGCTGCTGGTCGCGTGCCCTCCCACGAACTGGGGATCCAGGCTGCGCCGCAGGTTCGCGGGGTTGTACTGGAAGCGGATCGTGCGGCTGCCTCCCGTGCCCGACACCGTCAGGCTGCCCATCATCGTGCGGCGGACCATCGGCGAGGTCATGGCGCCTCCCCGGTCGAGGCGGCCAGCACCGCCTCGACGATGGCCTCGGCGAGCTCGTCGGCGCCCATGTGCGGGTAGGCGGTGACCTGCAGATCGTCGAGCAGGAGGTCACGTCCGGGACGGCGCTCGGGGGGCAGGCCACAGAGGCGCTCGCGGACCGCGTCCCCGAGGCGATCCGCGCCGACGCGCACCCGACTGTCGACGCCGATCTCGCCGATGTGGAGCTTCACCCTGGGCGTGCTCATGCTGGCCCCCGGAAGGGATCGTGGAAGGGCTGCTGGTGCTTGGCGTACTCGAGGCGCAGGGCGCGCTGGAGCGCGGCCCGGTCGATGACCCGCTCGCCGAGTGCAGCCTGGAACGCCGCGTTGATCGCGGCACTTCGGATGTTGCCCCCCGACAGCGGGAGCTCGGCGAGGCGGTCGAGCTCGGCGGCGAGCCCGGGAGCGAGCGGAGCGTCGGGAGGGAAGGCGCGGCGCCACAGTCGGCGGCGGAGCTCCGCGTCGGGGAACGGCAGGTCGATGACCGCGTGAAAGCGGCGGAGGAACGCGTGGTCGACGTCGTCCTTGAGGTTGGTCGTCAGCACCGCCAGGCCGTGGAAGCTCTCCAGGCGCTGGAGCAGGTAGCTGACCTCGACGTTGGCGTGGCGGTCGTGGGCGTCCTTGACCTGGCTGCGCTTGCCGAACAGGGCGTCGGCCTCGTCGAAGAGC
>CALATR010000727.1 GCA_937891875.1 uncultured Pseudomonadota bacterium
CGTCCGCGAGCAGCAGCTGGCGCTGGGTCTGGCGCTGCCCGGCTCGGAAGGCGAGCGGCGCAACCTGGGCCAGCAGTCCGGCGCGACCCACGTGCTGTCGGGCGGGTTCTCGGTGAAGGGCAACCAGCTCACCCTGACCGCGGAGCTCCTGGACGTCGGGGGCGGCAAGGTGCTGCTGACCCACACGGTCGACGGGGAGGCCGAGGCCTTCTTCGAGCTCGAGAAGGACGTCGTGCAGGCCTCGATCGGCGCGCTGGACCTGTCCCTCTCCGCGCGGGAGCGGGCGGAGACCGGGCGGCTGCACACCGCCGACTTCCTGGCGTTCCAGGACTTCTCTCGCGGACTCGACGAGTTCGACGCCGAGAAGTACGAGGCCAGCCTGCGCAGCCTGCGCAGCGCCGCCGAGCGCGACACCCAGTTCAGCCTCGCCGCGATCACCCTCGACGAGTACACCCGGCTGATCGACTCCATCCGCGACAAGGCCGACGCCATCGAGGTCGTGAAGAACGAGCAGAAGCGCCTGGAGAAGCTCGCCGAGGTGAGCGAGGACGTCGAGGTGCTCCGCCGCCTGCTCGACATCGCCCGCAAGGAGGGCCCGCAGCACCAGCGCGAGCGGCTGGCCGCCCTGCACCTGCTCGCCATCGTCTACAGCAACGAGGCGGGCTTTCGCGGCTACCAGCTGGGCACCCTGCGCCGCCGCGAGGACAAGTTCGCCATCCAGCGCGCCGGCGACGAGATGTGGACCCAGTACCACCGCGAGGCGAAGCCCCTGTGGCCCAAGGTCCCGGTCCAGGTGGATGACACGTTCTTCACTGGCTTTCCGGCGCTCGAGACCTTCGACAAGGACTTCCAGCGCAACGTCGCGGCCTTGTGGGAGAAGGGCAGCGACTACCCGGACAACCGGATCAAGTACCTGCAGGACAACCTGCGCTATCCGCGAAACACCGGGAAGTACGCCCATCTCTCCGTCGCCGAGCAGACCCAGCTGCACCACGACTTCTACATGACCTACGCCCCGCGGGTGCCGGTCAAGGACTACTACTACGACCACGAGGCCGACGAGCTCCTCAAGGCCTACCGGGTCGCCCTGCGCTTCGACGACTCGACCCGCCTGCTCAAGAAGCTGTCCGACAAGACCGACAACGAGCACCGCCTGCGCAGCTACGCCTCGCTCATCGAGGACAACAAGACGCTGGTGCAGCTCCTGCGCGGCGCCCCCGACCGGGCCCGCATGGAGGAGTTCATGCTGCTCGCGTTCGACGACGGCTTCCAGGTGGGCCAGGTGACGAGCCTCGGTGAGAAGCACTTCAGCACGAAGGGCCCGCTGAGCGACGACGCGAAGTCCCTGCTGGCCCGCTTCCGCGACTGGCCGGCAGCCGACCGCGGCTGGGTCCGCCTGGGGCAGATCCCCGCCTGGTGCGTCGCCCGCTGCTACGAGTTCTGGACTGGCCCGCGCACCGACCCCCGGGTGGCCGACGCCGTGCGCTACTACCGGCGTCCGGGCGGCGACATGGACACCGATCCCCTGCTGATGCTGGACAGCGCGCCGCGCAAGGACGTCGACATCGGCTTCACCCTCGACTGGCCCGTCGCCGATGACTTCGGCCCGAGCCGCTTCGAGCCGACCAAGGAGGAGCCGGCCGTCTCCCTGCTGCTTCGCGCCGTCGACATCGACGTGGACAAGTACGAGGATCCCCACACCAAGGAGCGCACCATCGAGCGGCCCATGAACGCCGCCCAGGTCACCTTCACCCGCGACCGCATCGTGGTCGCCACCATCGTCGAGAACGACCGCAAGCTGTACCACGGCAAGTTCTTCGCCGAGGACGTCGTCAAGGAGGTGAAGCTCAAGAAGGGCATCGCCGACGGCGCCCGGATCGGCGTGACGGTCAAGGGCGAGCAGCTGACCGTGCTCGTCGACGGCAAGTCGGTGCTGACCACCAAGGTCAAGACCGCCCCGGCCGGGTTCACCGGGTTCCGCATGACCGGGCCCGGGTACGTCGAGGTGAAGGACGTGGTGTTGAGTGGGATCGGGGGGGCTTGAGAGGCGGGGGTCGGGGCGGAGTGGAAGAGGAAAGAGGTTGGCGCCCTACGATCGGGGCAGCGTCGTGATCGCTGCATCGGCGCGGCGACCCGCGAGGGCACGCGGACCGCGACCACGGGGGTCAGGACGAGAGGGGTTGCATCC
>CALATR010000728.1 GCA_937891875.1 uncultured Pseudomonadota bacterium
AGCTATTTCACCGACCCGGTTGGGGCGCTGTCCTTCGTGCCGACCCGCCTGGCCCTGGGGTTCCTCCCTGCCCTGAGCCGCGCGCTGGGCGATCGGCGCCGGGACGCGATCCGCACCTTCCGCAAGGATCTGGGCGTACGCCCGGTTCGCGCTCGGACCACCGAGATGATCAGCGACGCCACCTTCCGCATGCCCGTGCTCGCGGTCGCCGATGCCATGGCCCCGCGGGTGCCGGTCTGGGTCTACCGCTTCGATCAGCCCGTCGTCGGCCGGGGCGGCAAGCTGGGCGCGACCCATGGCGCGGACCTGGGTGCGCTGTCCGACCACGAGGACGGCTGGACCGACCTGTACGGCGACGAGCAGCTCCCCGACGTGGTCGTGCACGGCCTGCAGGACGCGGTCATCCACTTCGCCCGCACCGGCGACCCCAACCACGACGGACTGCCGGACTGGCCCCGCTACGACCTGCAGCGTCGGGCCATCCTCCGCTTGTCTACCGACCCGGCCATCCTCGACGATCCCTACGCGGGCCACCGGCCGGCATGGGTGGGCATCCCCTTCGACGGCAGCGTGCTGCACGCCATCCCCGAGGACGTGGAGTAGGGTCCGCTACCGCATCACCACGTCGACCTGGTGCGACAGGCCCGCGCCGCCCGCCAGCTCGGGTGCCTCCAGGGTGAAGCTGTACTCGCCCCAGGACGTGATCTCCCACCCCGGGTGCACCGGCTGGTGGCTCGGCAACGTGCTGTCGGCGTCCTCCAGCAACGGCTCGTCCGGGTCCACGGTGGCGGTGAACCAGTCCGGATCGGCGCCCGAACAGGACTCCCGCCCCCGGACGGTCATCTTGCCGACCGCGGGGATCACCTGCCGCACGTCGCTGGCGACGTAGAGGTCCGCCCACACCAGGCCGGGCTCGCTGCCCACCACGTAGTTGGTGCCCATGGCCCCCCAGGGCACCACGAACGCCATCTCCGCCGCCTCGACCTCGCTCGGCGCGGCCACCTCGAGCACCGCGAACTCGCCAGAAGCCGCCACCAGGCTGACCTCTCCGGGGGCGCCATCGATGACCAGCCCGGTGAGGCCGGCCTCCATCGGGGGCAGGGTGGCGGACGCGCCGTCGGGCAGGCGCAGCGCGTAGGCGACCTGGCGGGTAGGCTCGGCATTGTCCAGGTGGAACCCGGTTCCGTCGGCGTCCGCGGGCAGGACCTGAAAGCCCTGGTTGAGGGGCCCGCCCTGCACGACCACGGGCTCCTCGGTGTTGGCGCAGCTGTAGGGCTGGCCCTCCAGGACCGCGCTCACCGGCTCGACCACGGCGACCTCGATGGTGAAGGTCACGTCCCAGGCGCCGATGGCCTCCGGGAACCAGGTACAGCCGCCGTCGAACGTGCCGGTCATGATGATCTCGGTCTCGCCCGCCCCGCGCACGTCCAGCGCGATGGTGTCCCCCTTCAGCTTCGCCTCGACCACGGCCTCGTCGCCGACTTCCAGGCTGTCGGCGGACCAGGTGCCCTCCAGCGCGCACCGCGACTGCCAGACGCCGCCGACCTCCACGGTCAGCTCGGCCGGGTAGTCCTCCCCCAGACCCAGGGTGAGGTAGCTGGAGAAGTCGGTCTTTCCGACCACCAGGTGGTTCTCGGGCTGTGCCCACGCGCCGACCACGAGCTCGCTGCGACCGACGACCTCGATCTCGACGTCACCGGTGACCGGCCCGTCGCGACCCACCTTGGCGGTGGCAGGATCGCAGCCCGCGAGTGCGCCGAGGCTGAGGGCGGCGAGAGCGAGCAGGGGCGTGGGGCGCATGGTTCTTCCTCCGGACGCCCGATCCGTATGGAGCGCCGGGGCATCTGGCGAAGAAGAACCGTGTTCGGCAGCGAGTACGACGGGCGCGCCCCGGGTCGTTCGAGGGGGCGCGCCGCTGCCGCTCAGCTGGGGTCGTTCAGCTGGAAGGCGCCCTCCGCCTTGCCCTGGCCGTTGGTGTCGCCCGGAGCCTCGTCGCCGGAGAAGCGGTAGAGCGGCCAGCCGCGGAAGGTGAGCTGCTCTCCGCCATCCGGTCGCTCGAAGCTGCTGAACTCGGCGGGGTCGAGGCTGGACGGCACCGAGATCTCGGAGGCCTCGGCGATGGGCCAGACCTCGCGGCAGCCCTCGACGCAGGCGCTGACCGGGTCGACCTGGCCGTAGCCCTTCGTGTCCTTGGCGAAGCGGTACAGCGCCATGCCCTCGGCGTCGATCAGGTAGGGCGGCTCCTCGCCGTTGGGGCGCGGCATGACCGAGTAGCCGCCCGCGGGCACGGTGAAGAACTGGCCGCCGGCGCCCTCGCCCAGGGCGTCCCCGGGCGCGTAGTCGTCGGCGAAGGTGTAGAGCGGCCAGCCCTTCCACGTCGCCTGCTCGTAGCCGTCCTCGCGGGTCAGGCTGCCCAGGTACGCCTCGTCGAGTCCGGCACCGACGAGCTCATCGCCGGGGGGCACCGCGGCCCACTTGTCGGCGCAGCCACCCACGCACACGCTCTCCGCCTCGTCGTACTCGACCGCCGGCACGTCTCGGGACAGCAGGTAGACGGTCATGTCCTCGTGGTCGACCAGGCGCTCGCCCAGGTCGGCGATCTCGGCGAGCTTCAGGTCCGCCGGCGCCTCCGAGTCGCTGTCCGAGTCGCTGTCGGAGTCGACGTCCGTGTCCGAGCTGCTGTCGGTGTCCTCGGGGTCGTAGCCCTTGTCGCACGCGGCGAGCACGAGGACCTGGGACAGGAGCAGGAAGGTGAAGGGGGTGCGCATCGTCGTCTCCATCGTCAGCGCCACGGGCCATCCGCGGCACACAGGGAACGTGGCGCGGCGACCCCCGGACGAGGAGGGAAGGACGGCCTGCATTAAGCGCGACTAAGGGTCGACGGCGGTGGCGATCAGGGCTCCGCGCCCACGTGACGCGCCGTGCCGATGACCCACGGCCTCGCGACTTGTCGGCGACCTTCGCCGATGACGAGCACCCGGGCCGTCGCCGGATCCTCGGAGTTCTCCTGCACCCGGCCGACCCGGACGCCGGTGTAGTCCTGGTAGACGACCCACGCGCCGACCTCGAGGGGCGGGGCGTTCACGCCCCCGACGACAAACACCGAGCCTGGCGGCACCCCCGCGCTCTCCGCCGCGGCGGCCGACGTGACCCGGTGGGGGACGCCGGTCAGCTCGTGGGTCACGAGGAGGGTCTGGTAGGCGCCGAACAGCAGCCCGGCGGCCAGCGGGAAGATCACCCAGCCGCGCTGAAACCAGCGGGTCGTGGTCGGGGGTGGGCAGCGCAGGGCGTCGATCGCCGAGATGATGTGCAGCGCGACGATGGCGCACAGCGTCAGCTCGGGCACCAGGATGACCCACGGCGACGGGATCAGCACCGAGAGCCCGCCCAGGATCGGGACCGCGAACCCGGCGACCATGAAGGCCACCGCAGGCCCTGGCCGTCCGGCCTGCAGCTGCCCGGCCCCGGGGCCGATCAGGGAGGCCACACTCTGGAAGACCCGAGTTCCAATGCGCGCAACCTCGCCGACGTCAGGCACCGATTCGGCGCGATTCGACCGCCAGCGTGCCGTCTCTGGCGGTCCCGGCGGCGTGGCCGGCGCCCACTCCGGCACATCGGTGGGGTCGCCGGGCTGCACGTGCGGGTCGACGCCCACGTACAGCCCGTCGTGGTGCCACACCTGGTCCTGCAGATCGGCCAGCAGCGCGGCCGCCGAGCCGACCCCGTCCTCCCGGGTCGCGTGCAGCTCGAACGGGGTGCCGATGGCGGGCACGCCGGCTGGTGGGTCGCTCTGCTCCAGGGTGAAGCCGAGGGGGCGCAGGTGAGCGGCGACCGCGTCCCGGCCCTCTCGGGAGCGGAAGGCGAGGCGGTGGGTGAGGACCCGCTGCCAGGGGCCCAGGGCGGACAGGGCGTCGACGTGGGCCTGGACCTCGGCGGGCACGGCGTTCGCGGCCTCGTCGGTGGGGGAGGGGGGCGGCGCGTCGACCACGGGGGCGCCCCAGTCCCCGACCTCGCCGCCATACGGTGCGATCACGCTGCGGAGGTCGGCGAGGGCGCGGGGGACCTCCCACAGCCGCAGGTCGGCGACCACGTCGAGCCCGAACGGCAGCCGCTCCGTGCCCGCGTCCAGATCATCGAGAGTAAAGCCCTGATCGGGTAGGATGTCCGCCAGCTCTCGGCGGGCGTCCGCGGTGGGTAGCAGCACGGTGATGGTGACCGGACGGACCGCCTCGGCGACGTCGCCCCGGTTCTCGCGCGCGAACACCCGGTCATGGTCGGGCAGCTCGTCGAGCAGGTGCTCCGGCGGGGAGGCTTCCTTCCAGGCGGCCTCGACGCCATCCGGCTCGACCGTCACCCCGACCTCGTGGTGCGGACACGCGCTCTGCAGGGCTCGGTCCACGTACGTGCGCCAGCCGCTGGGGCTCTCGAGCGCGATCAGGACCTCGACCCGCCCATCGCCCCGCCGGATCGCGACCCACCACGCGCCGAGCTGGGTCTGGAGCAGCTCGATGACGTCGTACACCGCGAGGCCGATCCGCGAGCGCTCCGCGGCGCGGGACAGGCCGAGCTCGTCGGGGGCGAGCAGGTGCAGGCTCACCCGCAGCAGGTTCGTGTGCGACGGGGGCGGCAGCTCGGAGATCACCTCGGTGATGCACACGGGCTGTGCCCACGACACCCAGTGGAACGTCCCCACGTATCCGTCGTCGTTCGACTCCACGTCCGCATCCCCCGGGGGCGCATCGTAGTGCAAGGCGAGCGGGTCCCGGGGCCGCGCGCACGGGCTAGGCTGGCCCCTCGCACGAGGAGCGCATCCATGGACAAGACCATCGTCATCACCGGCGGCACCGGCGGGATCGGCCTGCACACCGCCATCGGCCTGGCTCGGACCGGGGCGCGGGTGGTGGTGACCGGGCGGAACGCCGGGCGGGGTGCGGCGGCGGTGGAGCGGATCCGCAGCGAGGCCGGCAGCGCGCACGTGGAGCTCGTCACCGGCGATCTCTCTGACGTCTCGGGGGTCCAGGCCCTCGCCGAGGCCCTGACCGAGCGACTCGATCGCATCGACGTGCTCATCCACAACGCGGGCCTGATGACCCAGGAGCGGCAGGTCAACGCCGACGGCCTCGAGGCGGACTTCGCGGTCAACGTGGTCGCGCCCTACCGCCTGACCCACGCCCTGCTCCCCCTGCTCGAGGCCGCCGCGCCGTCCCGGGTGCTCGTGCTCACCGGCGGCACCGCGGGGGGCAAGCTCCTCGTCGACGACCTGCAGGCCGAGAAGAGCTTCGTGCCCCTGCCCAGCTACAGCAACACCAAGCGCTGCGCCGAGGCGATGGGCCTGGTGCTCGCCGGAGAGCTCGAGCCCCGCGGCATCGGTGTGCACCTGGTCTACCCGGGGCGCGCCTCGACCGCGATGACCCAGGCGATGACGCCGGCCAGCCTGCCCTGGTTCATGCGTCCGGCCTGGCCCGCCTTCCGCTTGCTCATCCCCAAGGACGACGGCGGCAAGAGTGCCGAGAAGGCCTCCCGGTCGAGCGTGCATGCGGCGACGACGTCGGACCTCGACGGGCAGAGCGGCGTCTACATCGACACCAACAGCCAGCGCGCCCAGCTGCACCCGAGCGTGCACGACGCGTCCAATCAGGCTGCGGTCATGGCCCTCGTCCGCAGCGTGTGAGACGATGGGGCAGCATCGGGGGATCATCGTGCTTCGGACTGCAACATTCGTCACCGGATTCCTGCTGGCGGGCCTCCTCGTCGGGGGCTGCGCGGACGGGCAGGTCTACTGGGACACGGATCCGGACAGCGACACCGACAGTGACTCCGACAGTGACTCCGACAGTGACTCCGACACCGAGGTCGAGGACGACCTGTATCGGCCCGACGACGGACCCACGGCGGACGAGGGACTGCGCGTGGTCGACGTGTGCTCCGAGGCCGAGATCCTCGCCGCCATCGGGGCGGCGGAGCCCGGCGACGTGATCACGGTGTGCCCGGGCACCTTCGCGTTCAACCAGCGGATCTCGGTGAGCCGCGACGGCCGGCGCGACGCCCGCATCTTCCTGCGCGCGGCGGAGCCGGGCACGGTGACCTTCGAGCTGTCCCACCTCGAGAACTTCAACATCCGGGCGAAGGCCTGGATCTTTGAGAACATCACCTTCCGCGGTGCCTGCACCCAGGCCAGCAGCTGCGAGCACGCGTTTCACATCGTGGGCGACGCCGACGACCTCATCTTCCGCAACAACGAGGTCGTGGACTTCGCCTCGCACGTCAAGCTGAACGCCGAGGTCACCGGCGAGGGACCCGCGAAGAGCTTTCCCGACCGGGCCTGGTTCATCGGCAACTTCTGGCACAACACGAGGTACGTCCACAACAACGCGCCCCACAACATCCTCAACCTGGATGGCGGCCAGGACCACGTGGTCCGCGGCAACCTCTTCGCCGACTACAACACGCCGGCGTCTCTGCCGAAGTCGGCGTCTGCGGTCTACCCGAAGGCATCCGCGCGAGGCATCCTCATCGAGCAGAACCTCATCGTCTGCGAGAAGGCCCGCACCGACGGCGAGACCGCCCGCGGGATCCAGCTCGGTGACGGCGCGCCCGCGTCCATCTGCGACGGGGACGACGACGGCGACGGCTTCGGCGACTGCGTCGAGAACGGGCAGAGCCAGGAGGCCCTGGTCCGCAACAACATCGTCCTGAACTGCAACAACGGGGGAAGCGCGGCCGGCATCATGGTCGGCAGCGACCGGGACTCGCGGATCCTGCACAACACGGTCCTTGGCACGGGACCGCGAGCCGCCGGGTTCTACATCGGCCACCCCGACCACGACACGTTCTGGCGACGCAACGTCCTGGAGGACGGGATCAACACCGCGTACGCCGAGCGGGCGGTGGACGAGCGGGAGAACCTGGTGCCGTCCGGGGCCGACGTGGCGGAGCGGTTCGGCGATCCCGGCCGCGGCGACCTGACCCTCGTCGACACCACCGGCATGCTCGACCGGCACGCGACCGATCCCGACGCCACCCACGACTTCTGCGGCTACCCGCGGGGAGACCAGTCCGATCTGGGCGCCATCGAGGTCTCGACCGCGTACGAGGGCGTGGCGTGTGTGGACGTCGTGCAGGAGATGTTCGACCGGATTCCGTGAGGAGGGCATGGAGACCCATGTCTCGTGTCATGCCACGTGTCGTGACGGCACCTGCGCCCGACCCGGCCCGCCGGATGATCCTCCGCGGTCCGACGGCCGGACGCTCTGCCAGGGTGGCGCTCGCCGACCTCCTCGACGCAGTTGCACGCGACCTCGCCGACGAGGGCTGGGAGGTCTGGTGGATCGCCCGGCCCACCTCGTCGAAGGGTAGCTTCGAGGACGGTCTCGACGCGGTCTGTCCCCTGTGCAACGCGAACTTCGCCGGCCGGGCGTAGCGGCGGTGGCGAGCAGGGACCGACGCGCGTGCGAGCACGCTACTTCGCGAGCGTCGCCCGTGCCTTCGCCCACTCCGCCTCCAGCACCATCATCAGCTGGCCGTCCTGGTCCGACCACGGCGGGGGCATCGAGGCGGCATCGGCGCAGGCGGGGGCGAAGTCGGCGTCGGTGCGCACGAGGTACAGGGTGGTGGCACCGGATTCTCGGAGACCGTAGACGGCGAGGGCGTGCCCGTCGTCCCAGCGGGTCACCGCCGTGGCATCTCCCAGGCTCGGGGTCGGGCGCATCCACATGATCTCCTCGTTCGGACCCATGGCGACGAGCCCGTCGAAGCCGCCGCCGACGTCGCCCAGCTGGCCGAGCGCGACGCCGGAACCGGACGTGTCGAGGTCATCCGAGACGTTCGGGTCCTCGACCGGCGCGGGGCTGCCATCGGCGAGTACGTGCGCGATACGGCCCTGGGCGCGGTCGTCGTCGTAGCTCCAGCTCTCGATCTGCAGCCGCCCGTTGTGCCGCCCCACCAGCACCTCGGTGAGCGGGGACTCGGCGGTGTAGGTGCGGGCCCAGAGCAGGCCTTCCGCGGGCGACAGGGCGACCAGCAGCACGGCGTTGTCATCGCTGCCGATGACGAAGCGCGTCTCGCCGAGGCGGGTCACCCCCTGGAGGATCCAGCTGTGGCCGAGCGGCACGGACAGCCCGCAGTCCAGGCTCCCGGTGGTCGTGAGGGCCAGGGGCTCCGACGCGGTGAGCTGGATGTAGGTGCGCTCGAGGACCGTCGTGTCCACGTCGGGCTCCGGCTCGGGGAGACCCACGGAGAAGCTCGAGTTCCCGTCGGACGAGAGCGAGAACGAGCAGGCGGTGAGGGCGAGCAGGCTGGTGAGGACGACGGGACGCATCGCGGACTCCTTGTGGTGCTCACAGGGCTATCGGCTCCCACCGTCCCGTAGGACAGGGCATCATCGGGGTGCGTCGAAGCGCCCGTTCGACCGGGGAGTCGGGCGATGACGGTCGATGTCGGGTGGCTGTCGACCCGCGGATGGCGTGCGGATCGCGGTGGTTCGCAACGGCCACCCATCTGGTGCATCGTGGCCCGCAAGGAGGTCCCATGACGACCGATCTGTGGATGCTGCTCGCCGCCGCCGGCCTGCACTGGTTCATCATCCTGGCAGCTGCAACGCCGAAGATCCTCGGCAACGGCATCGGCTGGGCCGCGGGCAACCGGGACGACAGCCCCGACCCGCCGGCCTGGGTCGCGCGAACCGATCGCCTGTCCGCGAACATGCTCGAGAACCTTCCGATCTTCGCCGTGCTGGTGCTCGTCGCCCACGTGTCGGGGAACGCGGACTGGCTGAGCGCGCTGGGTGCGATGGTCTTCCTCGGCGGCCGCGTCGGCCACGCGATCGCCTACATGGCGGGCATCCCGTTCCTGCGCACGGGGCTGTGGGTCGTGTCGATCGTCGGCATGGGCATGATCGCGGCGGCGATCGTGGTGTGACCCCACCCGCTGGCCGATCCCCCTCACCACGCTACTCCCCCCGCTGAACCGGGGGGCGTGCATGAAGAGTCTCGGCGAGCGCATCCCCGCCGAGGGGCTGTCCGACGATGAGGTGCTGGAGGCGATCCTGTCCTGGGTCGCCGACCGGGGCCTGCAGCCCTACCCGGCCCAGGAGGAGGCGATCCTCGAGCTCCTGGGCGACCATCACGTCATCCTCGCGACCCCGACCGGGTCGGGCAAGTCGCTGGTGGCGACGGCCCTGCACGCCATCCACCTGGCCCGGGGCGAGCGCAGTGTGTACACCGCGCCGATCAAGGCATTGGTGGCGGAGAAGTTCTTCGACCTCTGCCGCATCTTCGGCGCCGACCGGGTCGGCATGATGACCGGCGACGGCGCCGTGAACCGGGACGCGCCGATCCTGTGCTGCACCGCCGAGATCCTCGCGCGCATGGCCCTGCGGGAGGGAGCGGACGTGCCCTTCGAGGGCGTCGTCATGGACGAGTTCCACTTCTACGGCGACCCCGACCGCGGCATGGCCTGGCACGTCCCGCTCATCACGATGGAGAAGTCCCGCTTCCTCCTGCTCTCTGCGACCCTGGGTGACACCTCGGACGTCGAGGCCAGCCTTCAGGACGTCACCGGCAAGGACGTGGTCGTGGTGCGCGGCGCCGAGCGTCCGGTGCCGCTCACGTTCCAGTACAGCGAGCGCCCGCTGCTCGACGCGCTGAACCGCCTGCTCGCCAGCAACAAGGCGCCGATCTACTGCGTGCACTTCTCCCAGGGCGAGGCGACCAAGCTGGCCCAGGCGCTGCTCTCGACCGACATCAGCACGTCCGACGAGAAGGAGGTGCTCAAGGAGGCCACGTCGAAGATCCGCTTCGACAGTCCCTTTGGCAAGCACATCAAGCGCATGGTGCGCCACGGCGTCGGCCTGCACCACGCCGGGCTGCTGCCGAAGTACCGCATGCTGGTCGAGCACCTGGCCCAGCAGGGTCTGTTCAAGATCATCTGCGGCACCGACACCCTGGGCGTCGGCATCAACGTGCCGATCCGCACCGTGCTCTTCACCCAGCTGTGCAAGTACGACGGGCGGCAGGTCGACATCTTGACGGTGCGCGACTTCCAGCAGATCGCCGGGCGCGCCGGACGCAAGGGCTACGACGACGAGGGGCTCGTGGTCGCCCAGGCGCCGGCCTGGGTCATCGAGAACGCGCGGGTGCAGCAGCTGGTCGACGCCGGCAAGAAGAAGAAGCCGAAAGTCAAGGTGCAAGCTCCGACCAAGGGCTACAAGCACTGGGATCGGGAGACCTTCGAGCGCCTGACCGAGGGGCGTCCCGAGGCGCTCACGCCGGTGTTCACCCTCGACCACGGCACCGTGCTGGCCCGGCTCGCCCGCGCGGAGGACCTGGGCACCGACCCCATGGACGAGCTGGACAGCCTCATCGAGGCGAGCCACGTCGGTCGGCGGGAGACCGCGCGCCTGCAGCAGGAGGCCCGCGAGCGCATCGCCCAGCTGGTCGAGGCGGGCATCGTCGAGCCGGTGCTCACCGAGGCCGGCCACGAGGGCTTCCACGTCTACGAGGACCTGCAGGAGGACTTCGACCTCTACCACGCGCTCTCGCTCTTCCTGGTCGACGCGGTCCAGCACCTCGAGGAGGACAGCGCAACCTACGCGCTGGACGTGCTGTCCTGCGTCGAGTCCGTGCTGGAGCACCCCCGCGTCCTGCTCCGCGCCCAGGAGCGCAACGCCCGCCGGGACAAGGTCGCCGAGCTGAAGGCCGCCGGGATCCCCTACGAGGAGCGCATGGAGCTGCTCGAGGAAGTGACGTATCCCAAGCCGCTCGGATCCTGGTTGTACCTGCGCTTCGAGCTGTTTCGTGCCCCGCGTCCGTGGGTGCACGGCGAGGCGGTTCGGCCCAAGGGCATCGCCCGCGAGATCGTCGAGCTGCAGGAGAGCTTCGCCAACGCCATCAACCGCCTGCAGGTCGACCGCGCCGAGGGCGTGCTGCTCCGCTACCTCTCCCAGGTCTACCGCACCCTCGACCGCGGCGTGCCCATCGACGCCCAGAGCGACGGCGTCGTCGAGATCCTCGCCTTCCTGCGCGCCCTCATCGCCCGCACCGACGACAGCCTGCTCACCAGCTGGGAGGCGATGGTCCAGGGCGGCGAGACCCCCGAGCAGCCCCAGCCCGACAAGCCCATCGACGTCTCCGAGGACCTGCGCAACTTCCGCGCCCGCATCCGCGCCGAGGTGCACGCCCTGGTCCGCGCCCTGGCCGCCGGCGACTTCGACGAGGCCGAGGGCGCGTATCGCCACGACGGCCCCGACGGCGAGCCCGACCTCGACGCCCACGCGCTGCGCATGGCCCTGCTGCCATTCGAAGAGGAATATGGTCCGTTGTGCGGCGATCATCGCGCGATCCGCAGCGAGCTGACCAGCATCCGCCAGGACGGCCGCCACCTGTGGCAGGTCAGCCACCGCCTCCTGCCCGACGACGTCGAGGTCGACCCCGAGGAGGTGCTGTGGACCGTCGACGCCGTGGTCGACCTGAGAGCGGACACCAACCCGGCGGGGCCGCTGATCCGGGTGGTGGCGATCGGGGAGTGAGGTGTGAAGACGGGGCGCCGGGGTCCAATGGTGATCCGGGACGGTGCTCGGCACAGAGGCACCGAGGCACAGAGGTCTGACAGAGAGCACCTCAGCTCACGAAGCCGCAGCGGACTACGCGCGGATGGTGCCGCAACCGAGAGCGCCACCGCACGCCCGGCCGACACCCCACGAGGCCCTCTGGACAAACCGGCCAGGGGTACCCGCTGAGTCCCGCCACTGCCCCCTCTGTGAACCCCTCTGTGCCTCTGGGTCTCTGTGCCGAGTGCCGCCTCGACCCTCCACTTCTCCACGACTGACCCACCCCGCCCATCGGCCTGGCCCTGACTGTCAGAAAGACCCGAACCCGCTCACCACCCTCGGGTCGCCACTCTCGACGGTCATGTCCTGCAGGAAGCCCTCGCCGACGAAGCCGTCGATGTCGATGGTCGCGGTGATGGCGTCCTCATAGAGCGGGAAGGCGTAGTTGCTGACGACGTCGACCTCGACGCTGTAGACGGCGGAGCCATCGGTCGTGATCGGGCCGCTGCCGTGGAAGGTGCCCAGGTTGTCGGGCAGGTCGACGTCGATGTCGAGGGTGCCGGTGGCGTTCGGGATGCCCTCCTCCCGGCCGCCGGAGACCGAGCCGACCAGGTGGAAGCGGGTCACCTGGGTGGGCAGGATGGCGCGGTCGATCGCGAACTCGGAGATGACCGTCACGTCCAGGCCGGGATCGGCGGGGGCCGACGACATGGAGGTGACCCCGCCGTCGGCGTCGGTCCCCTCGACCTGCAGGGTGGCGCGGGCCTCGGTGACCTCCTTCAGGTTCTGGAAGATGACGCCGACCGAGCCCATGCCCGCACGGTCGGTGAAGCCCTCCTCGCAGCCGGGGACCTCGACGTCGCCGTTGTCATAGACGAACTCGGGGCACAGGGTGTAGCGGCGCTCGCGCACGGGCTCGCCCTGTTGATCGACGAGCAGGGTGTCGATGGTGACGTCGTAGAGCGTGTACTCGCCGCACCCGGGCAGCGCGGCGAGGGCGGCGAGGACGGCGAAGGGGACGAGGCGTCTGGACATGGCTCCTCCTGAGCGGATCTCTTGTCCTGCTGAGCGGGAACCGGGAGCGAAGTGTCCAACAACGTGACGAACGAAGGCGACTCGGGGTCAGGCCGACAGGTGTGACACTCCGCTTTTGGATAGAGTTGTCTCCAGCCGGATCGTCGTGTCGGCCTGACCCCCGCCAGCGGCGTCCCGAGGCGCCGGCCAAGTCATTGACGGCATCATCGACGCGATTGATGTCACACCTGTCGGCCTGACCCCGTCAAGGGATCGGACGCAGGTCGTTCCTCGGGTACACGGCCATGGGCTCCCAGCCGTCGGGGCCGTCCACCCAGGTGACGGCGGGGCCGCCGCGGAGGAGGTCGTCGTGGGCGTGCTGGAGGCGGCCGACGAGCTTGCCGCGCCAGGAGGCGCACTCCTGGGTGTGCAGCGCGCGCAGCCGCCGGATCGCCTCCTTGCGGTTGCGGCGCTGGCTGCGCTCGCTCGTGACCCGGACCTGCCAGCCGGTGGGCTCGTAGACCGCGCGTACCGCCGACGAGGTGGTGTTGACGTGCTGCCCACCTGGGCCGCCGGATCGTGCGGTGAAGAAGGTGATCTTCGACGAGTCGAACGGGTCGGGTGGCTCGTCGGTGCGCAGGGCGCGGACGTCCACGAACCAGCGCTTGCGGCGCCCCTTGCCGCGCACCGGATCGACCCGCTCGTGGGTGCCGAGCCAGATTCGGAGGTCGATCCCGTCGACCTCGAACACCACCGAGCGCCGCCCCACCCCCCAGGTGAGCGGACCCACCGTGGCTCCTCGGCGCTTCAGGTGCTGCGGCAGGAGCCGCGCGAGCTCGGCGACGACCTTCACGACCTCCTTCGGACCGCGCCCCGCGCTGATCTGCACCATCACTGCTTCACCGTCAGCACGGGGTGCAGGCTCGCCACCCTCGACGCCGCTCCGTGGGCCTCCAGCGCGGCCACGACCGGCTCGACCGGCTTGTACGCGTCGGGGTGCTCGGCGTAGAGCGCGTCGGTGTCGTCGCAGATGACCCGTCCGCCCAGTGCGGTGTGCCGCAGGGAGCTGCGCCGGTGGCGGTGCTTGACCAGCGCGATGCTGCGGGCTCGGTCGAGCTTGCGGCCGGCCCCGTGGGCGACCGAGCACAGGCACGCCTCGCTGCCCGCTCCGACCATGACCCAGGTGGGCGCCCCGCGGCTGCCGAGCACGACCGTGAGCCGTCCCGCGTGGGCGGGCGCGCTCCCCTTGCGGTGCAGCCACGCGGGGCCGTCGGAGAGCACCACGCGCTCGACGGTGTTGTGGGCGAGATCCAGGCTCCCGGCGATCTTCGAGCTGCGCGCCACGCCCGCCGCCCGCAGCATGCGCCAGCAGAGGATCAGCCGGTTCGTACGCGCATAGTTGACCGCACCCTGCACCTCGGCAAGCCAGGGTCCGGCGTCGTCCTCGGCCAGCTGGACCGCGCCCCACCGGCTGGCGAGGTGCTTGCCCAGGGCGCGACTGCCCGAGTGGGCGAGCACGGCGAACCCGCGGCTGCGCAGGCCGAGGCCCTCGCAGCGCTCGCGGTCGATCCGCTCCTGTACCGAGGCGAGCTCGAGGAAGTGGTTGCCGCTGCCGACGGTACCCAGCTGCAGGGCGAACTCGACCGGCGGGGTCGCGCCCACGGGGGTGAGGTCGGGCTCCTCCAGCGCGGCGAGCTCGCGCAGGGAGTCGGGCAGGTCGTCGAGGTCGCGCAGGCCGGCCGGCCCGACGGTCCAGGCGGCCTCCAGCAGGCGAGGTCCGTCGACGTGGTCGAGGGGATGGGCCGCGAGCTCGTCGACCATGCGGCGGTGCAGTGCGTCGCCGCGGTGCTTGATCTTCGGCACGCCGACGAGCTTGACGCCGCAGCCCAGGTCGCCGCCCAACAGGGCGGGCCACAGGGTGTGACGCAGGGCGACCGTCGCGCCGATGGGCGTGCCGGGGCCGGGGTGCAGGTCGGGCATGCCGGCGGCGCGGATGCAGTCGGGGTGGTCGGCGACGCGAGCCAGCTGCTGGACCGCGTCGCCCTCCATCCACACGCCGGGTCCGTCGAGGACGGTGAAGCGGGGTTCGGACATGGTGTGTCTCCTGCCGTCCCCATCAGCAGGTGCCGTGCCAGATCGGTCAAACCACGGTTTTCGTTCACTGTGGTGCGATCTGCATCAGAGGTGGTGATGCGTATTGCAGCAGGCTGATGCGTGTTGCATCATGGGCCATGCCGACCCTGCTCACCTGGACCGATCGCCCCCCCGGCCCGCTCGCGCACCACCGTCCCCGCTCGCCCGAGGACACGGGTCCGGTGCGGCGCCTGCTCGACCACGCCGATCTCACCTACGATCGTGTGCTGGTCCTCACCACCGACGCAGGCCTGCCCGGCGCCCGGGCGCTGCAGCAGGCCATCGGCAAGGCCGCCCGCCTGCGCCTCGTCGACGTCACCGACCCCAGCGACCACGCCCAGCTCTTCGCCGCCCTGGGCCCCATCGTCGAGGAGCTCCGCGGCCAGCGCGTCGACGTCTGCCTGTCCGCAGGCACGCCCCAGGCCCAGACCCTGTGGGTCATCCTCATGCAGGCCGGCCTCCTCCGCGGTCGCATGCTGCAGGTCGTGCCGCCCGCCTTCGTGCCCGACCCCCACCCCCACCCGGTGCGCGAGGTGCGGCTCGACATCGACGGGTTCCCCGAGATCCGCGCGCTGCGAGATGAGGTCGCGCGCCTGCGGGCCGAGGCGCGGGTCGAGGCGACCGGGCTGGTCGGACCGTCGCTGACCCCGGTGCTCCAGCGCCTCGCTCGCCTGGCGCCGTCGGACGTCCCGGTCTGGGTCCGCGGGGAGACCGGCACCGGCAAGGAGCTCGTCGCCCGGGCGATCCATGACGCATCCGCCCGGTCGGACGGGCCCTTCGTCGCGGTCAACGCGGGCGCCTTCACCGAGAGCATGCTGACCAGCGAGCTGTTCGGCCACGTGCAGGGCGCGTTCACCGGCGCCGTCCGGCCGCGGCGGGGCCTGTTCGAGCAGGCCCACGGCGGCACCCTGTTCCTCGACGAGGTGGGCGAGCTGCCGCCCCGGGTGCAGGTCAGCCTCCTGCGCGTGCTCGAGAGCGGTCGGGTGCGTCCAGTCGGTGCCGAGGCCGAGCGTGCCGTCGACGTGCGCATCGTCTGTGCCACCCACCGCGACCTGCGCGCCGATGTCGACGCCGGCCGCTTCCGTGCCGACCTGTCCTTCCGCCTGCGCGGTGCCGAGCTGCTGCTGCCCCCCCTGCGCGATCGCGGCGGCGACCTCGAGATCCTCGTGCACCACTTCCTCGGCGGACGGCGGCGCCTCGGTCGGGGCGTGTGGGAC
>CALATR010000729.1 GCA_937891875.1 uncultured Pseudomonadota bacterium
GACATCTGCGCCATCGAGGCCTGCCAGTCCGAGCCGGAGTGCCAGCAGGGCGGCTGATCGCCTGCCGACCCGGCGCTCCGGGTCCGCGCTCTCGATGCCCGCGCCGGTGCCCCGGTCGCGGGCATCGCTGTCTCAGCTCGCGGCGGCCCGCTGACAGCACTTGACACGGTTCTCGCAGCGGGTCTTGTCTGGATGGTTCAGCTTGCTGTAGGATCGGAGATTGCCGTGAACCTGGTGCGCAACAGCATGCTCTTCGTGCTCGTCGTCGCGTGTGCGCCCCCCATGGACGAGGAGGCGGAGCAACAGGGCGAGAAGTCGCTCCAGCTCGCCGACGCCTACTGCCACGTCGAGGTCGCCCGCATCCGGGGCACCGACAACAGCCACCCCGTCGCCCCCGACGCCGACGTCCTGGTCGAGCTGACCGAGCCGGCCGAGGGCTGGGACGCCTGGATCGAGGGCGTGCCCAGCGTGTCGGTGCATGCCGCCTCCGGCGACGCCGTGGTGGTGCGGCCCGATCAGGCCCTGCAGCCTGGGCACGAGTACACCCTGTGGGTGAAGGACTGCTCCGGCAATGTGACCGACCACCCGCTGCCCGTCGCCCAGCGATGAGCGCGGAACCCTGATTTCTTGGCGGACTCCGGCAAACCGGATACCCCGCGCCGGATCTGGCGCCCTCGCTGTCGAGCGGTGCCGCGGAGGAGGTCTGTGATGCGTACGATGTTCCTGCTGCTGCCCCTGGCCCTGCTGGTCGCCTGCGAAGGCACCATCTCTGATGACACCGACATCGTCGATACCGACACGGACACCGACTCCGACACCGACTCCGACACGGACACGGACACCGATACGGACACCGACACCGACACCGACACCGACACCGACACCGACACCGACACCGATACGGACACCGACTCCGACACGAACGGCGGTGACAAGGTCGAGGACGTCGATGGGCTCGCGGGCAAGGGCTACGCCGTCCAGTACGAGGACATGGAGTGGAAGAAGCCCAACGAGACCGTCATCGGCCTCATCGAGGACAACGGCGGGCAGATCCCCATCGAGTGGTTCGCGCTCGAGGTGTTCGGCGCTGACGGCGCCAAGTCCGAGCTGGACATGGTCGCTGCCATCTCCGAGCTGGACGCTGGCGTCATCCGTCAGGCCGCCTGCTACCCCCTCGCCGACTCCGGCGCGCCCATCTCCTTCGACTCCAACCCCGACTTCGTGACCCCGGGCATCGACATCCCCTACGAGGTCGTCGACCTGGGCGTCACCCTGAAGATCGAGGACTTCCAGTTCTCCGGCACCTTCGCCAAGGACGGCAGCAAGCTGCTGGACGTCAGCGCCACCGGCATCATCGACACCACGGCCATCTCCAAGGCCGCCGGCGCCGACATCTGCCTCCTGGCCGGCCTCGCGGGCAACCCCTGCGTCGCCTGCCCCACCGGCGGCACCACCTGCCTCGACGTCGAGCTCTACGCCGCGGAGGTCCTCGAGGACTCACGCGTCGCCATCGACCGCGACTACGACTGGACCATGGACCCCGACTGCCCCTCCGGCGGTACCTGAGCGGTCAGGACGGCCTCGCCTCGGCGGGGAGCGCGTCCAACAGCTCGAGAATGCCCAGGATCTCCGCCATGTCCGGCGGGACCTGGGCATTCCAGCTCAGGCGCTCGCCGGTGCTCGGGTGGTCGAGTGCCAGCGACCACGCGTGCAGCAGGGGCCGGGCGTCCAGCGCGTCGACCTGGTCGCGGATGCTGGCCGGCGGACGGCGATTGCCGCGGGTGTAGACCGGGTCCCCGATCAGCGGGTGGCCCAGCTCGGTCAGGTGCACCCGGATCTGGTGGGTGCGACCCGTCTCCAGGCGACACCCGACCAGCGACACCGTGCCGCGCACCCCCAGGCGCTCCCAGTGGGTGATCGCGACCTTGCCCTGCTCGGCGTCGTCCGTGGACGCCCAGCGCAGGCGGTCCTTGGGGTGCCGCGCCAGGTGGGACGTGATCGTGCCGCGGGTGGCCTGAACCGCGCCGAGCACGACCGCCACGTAGCGCCGCTGGGCGGTGTGCTCCGCAAACTGGGCGGCGAGGTGCTGATGGGCGCGGTCGTGCTTGGCGACGACCATCAGGCCGGACGTGCCCCGATCCAGCCGGTGCACGATCCCCGGACGCTGCACACCGCCGATCCCGGACAGGTCGCGCACGTGGTGCAGCAGGGCGTTCACCAGGGTGCCGTCCGGGTGGCCCGGCCCCGGGTGCACGACCATGCCGGCCGCCTTGTTGACCACGACCAGATCGGCATCCTCGTACACGATGCTCACCGGGAGGTCCTGGGCGACCGCCTCCATGGGCTCGGGCGGGGGCACGTGCACCACCACCTCCTGGCCGACCGCGACCTTGGTCGACGCCTTGCGCACGACCTCCCCGTCGACCGTGACCGCGCCCTCCTTCACCAGCGACGCGATCCGGGAGCGCGACA
>CALATR010000730.1 GCA_937891875.1 uncultured Pseudomonadota bacterium
GCCTGCTCCGCCCGATGGAGCCGCTCGGCGAGGGCGTGCTCGTCATCGAGAGCCTCACCGGCCGCGCCCGCGTCGAGGACAACAAGCTCAAGTGGGCCGAGGGCGAGGGCGACTTCGCCGTGCCCGCCCTCAACGACATGCGGGGCCACATCCGCGCCCGCTACGAGAACCGCGGCGGCGAGGACATCTACACCGGTGAAGGCACCCTGAACTTCACGCTCTTCAACGAGCCCGACAAGGGCCGCGAGATGAAGGGCGAGGTCAAGGCCGAGCTCTTCGAGGGCGGCAAGTTCAAGGTGAAGGGCGAGGTCGACTACGCCATGTCCGAGATGATCTCGGGCAAGGTCGGCGTGGAGATGGATCAGGAGTTCGATCCGACCATCAACGCGAGCCTCACCGTCACCAAGGAGCTCATCCCGGCGCAGGACCTCTTCAAGATGAAGATGGACCTGATCCCGCACACGGACGTGCCGATCTACGGCCCGATCGCGCTGGGCTTCGGCGCCCGCGGCTCGATGGGCCTGTCGACCCGTCCGCTCAGCTTCGAGACCACCATCGGCATCTCCAACTGGAAGCCGATCTCGGAAGAGAGCAACGTCCCCGACTTCGAGGCCGAGCTGGCGCTCAACTGGGGCCTCAACTTCAACGCCATGCTGGCGGCCTACCTGACCATCGGCCTCACCGCCGGTGTCGGCAGCGTGGGCGCGGGCATCCGCGGCGAGGCGCTCCTGGACGTGCCCGTCGACATCCGCCCCTACGGCAAGCTCCGGGGTGGCGCGGACGAGTTCACCGGCGAGCTGGGCATCGGCATCAAGATCGAGCCCACCATCACGCTGGCGGCGGTGCCCTTCGTCATGGCCCAGCTCAAGGGCTTCGACCCGCTGGAGCACGACTTCACCCGCTTCGAGACGGACCTGGGTCCGATCTTCAGCTTCGAGTGGGGCACGAAGTACACCTTCGGCGACGTCGACAAGACCGAGGACAACGCCACCGTGCCCCAGGGCACCCCGGCCGCGACCCAGGGCCAGACCGAGCACAGCAAGGCGCCCGACGTGGGCTCCGAGCAGATGAACACGCCCCAGGCGGCCCCGGGCGGCCCGCAGATGGAGAGCGGCTCCGAGATCGCCGGCAAGAGCGGAAGCGAGCGCGCTGCCGAGGGCGGCGACCAGATGTCCGAGCTCATGGAGACCATCGACACGGTCACCGTGCTCGCGGAGGGCCTCGGCGCCCTGGCCTACCTGCTGGGTCTGCTGGTCAGCATCATCACGGCGCTCATCACGCTGGGCCCCGCCGGCATGGTGGTCGTGCTGGCCTGGAAGATCGTCACCGGCGAGCTCACCTGGGATCGCCTGGTCGACGCGGTCGAGAAGGTGATCGAGGCGGTCCAGCTGGCGGCGGAGATCCTGCGTCCGCACCTGCCCAGCTGGCTCAACGGTGTCATCGACTTCTTCAGCGGCGAGCAGCCCAGCCTCATCGACGCCTTCTTCGGCGCCGACGACAAGATCCGTGCCGAGGTCAACGCCGGCACCTACCGCGACTTCCCCAACGACAGCACCGGCTCGGACATGATCGCCGAGTGGATCGACGCGATGACCGACGGCATCTGCGGCGGCGCCGACGAGGCCTGCATCCTCGAGCTGCTCGAGTTCGCCGAGGGCCGGGGCCAGCTCAACGCGGTCCTGGGCCGGGTCAGCGGGGGTCCCGACCATCTCGACTACAAGATCGACGGTCGCAACAGCCGCCGCTTCCGGGCCATCATGGACCGCAACGGCGTGCAGTACGAGAAGTCCTTCTGGTAGGCCATGAGCGACCCGTACAGAGACAGCATCCAGGCGTTCCAGGACGCCGCCTCCACAGAAGATCCCCGGTCGGCGGCGGCGTTCTCCACAGACGCCGGCTTCCGTAGCCGCGCGGACTCGGCCGCCCGCCTGGCGCGCCAGATCAACCGCGACGGGCTGCGCCTGAAGACCACCGGACCCACCTTCGAGTCGCCGACCGACGGCACCCGCGTCGCCGTGCGCTGCGACGTGCTCGACGGGGAGCGAGAAGTCGGCGCGGTCTTCGTCCTCCTCGTGAAGGTCGACGGGGATTGGAAGGTCGAGGGCTTCGCCGAGCACCGCACCATGGTCGGCCTCTTCCTGGCCGGTCAGCACAGCCCGGTGGTCGCGTTCGAGGATCTCCCGGCAGATTCGGCCGTTCAGGCCTGGGCGGAGTCCGAGGCCGAGCGCCTGTCCGACGACCCCTCCCCCGACGCCAAGCTCGCCCGGGCCGCGGACGACGGACGCACGATCATCGAGCTGGTGGCGGTCCACACCCTGGAGCCCTTGGGTCGCAGCGCGGTCGTGTTCCAGGCCCGCCGACCCGGGGACGAGTTCGGCACCGAGAGCGCGACCGTGGTCCAGCAGGTCGACGGCCAGCTCGAGGTGTCCAGCCGCGGCCAGCTGCCCAGCTACGAGGCCCTGTTCGACGGGGTGCAGGCCGTGTGGGACGTGGCTGCCACCGAGGGCGGCCCCGCCGAGCGCGCCGATGCCCTGCTGACTGGCCTCTTCGACCAGCTGCTCCGCCTGGGCGGCCTGGGCGACCTCATGCCGGACGGCGGCGCCCGCCCCATCCTGCGCTTCCTGTCCGCAGAGGCCCGCGCCGGTCGCCTCCCTGCCGCCGATCTGCTCGACCCCAAGGCGCTGAGCGGTGCCTGGGGCGGGGACCTGGCCGGCCGCATCGACCAGCACGTGCAGTCCCGGGTCGCCGAGATCCTGGGCAAGCACGGCATCGACCCCGACGCCATGGACCCGGACAGCCCCGCCGGCCGCGCGCTGGTCGAGGAGCACTCCGACGACATCGTGCGCGGGCTGTTCCAGGGCGTGCTCCTGGCCAGCGCCCCGGTGGACGCCGAGCCCACCGTCACCGCCTCCCCGGGGGCGGCGAAGTGGATGCGCGCCGCCCTGCGCCACATGGCGGACGACGCGTGAGTCGGCCAGGAACCGTCACTCTCGTCACCGCCGGCCTGACCCTGGTCGCGGGCGCCCTGGCCTGCGGAGGCGGCAAGTCCGCCCAGACCACGACGTCTGCCACCCCGACGTCCACCCGGCCCTCCCCGCCCTCGGTCACCCTCGACTGCAACGCCCTGGCCGGGCGGATCCACACCTGCGCCGACGACTTCGCGGTGGCCTGGGCGAAGACCGAAGAGGCCGCGCGGGTGGGCGATCCCGAGCGCTTCATGATGCTCTTCCGCCAGCCCCACAACCGCGATGGCCTGGGCCTGCCCCTGTGCCAGGACAGCTGGCAGACCCGGGACCACCGCTGGAAGGCCCGCCTGCACGCGTGCGAGGCCCTGGCGGAGTGCGACACGTTCAGCGCCTGCGCGGCCCCCGCGATTGGCGATCCGCTGCCGCCGCCCCCACCGCCTGGATGAACCCCCGGATCCGTCGGGCACGCGGCCGTTCACAGTCCTGAAAGCGTCGCGCGCCCCCCGAGCGCCTACACTGCGCCCGGCCACCTTGTCCGGCCGGTTGCACCGCGTTGAACGGAGCCCACGATGCGTCGAAATCGGCGTGGAAACTACTCCATGGTCATGGGCGTCATGCTGCCCGTGTTCATCGGGTTCGCGGCCCTCTCCACCGACACCAGCTGGATGGAGATGGCGAAGAGCCAGACCCAGGACGTGGCCGACTCTGCCGCCCACGCCGCCCTGGTCGAGCTGCGCCGGACCGGCAGCACCTCCCGGGCGACCGCGGTCGCGAAGTACCTGGTCGAGCGGAACGCGGTCGGCGAGGGCCACGGTGACCTGGCCGACATCCGCTTCGGCGGCTGGCGGCGCGGGGACACGAGCATCGACGAGAGCGCCCCCAGGCCCAACGCCACCGAGGTCACGATCAGCCGGGAGGACGACAACGCCCTGCCGCTGTACTTCGCGAAGATCTGGAACCGCGACGACGTCGAGCTGCGCTCCTCCGCCGTGTCTGCCGCGCGCAGCCTGCACGTGGTCCTGGTCATGGACATCACCGGCTCGTTCCGCTTCGACATCCACTACGCCCGCGACGGGGCCGTCGCCTTCGCCGAGGTGCTGCACGACACCGCCGGCGAGGACGATCGCCTGGGCATGGTCACCTTCTTCTACCGCTACGCCCACGTGTGGACGGAGATGACCGAGATCCACGACACCGTGCGCTACGACCCGCTCTACGACCAGTGGAAGGACCTCACCTGGTGCAACTCCGACGTCGACTGGTTCGGCCCCAGCTGGCCCGGACGCCCCTGGTCGGCGTGGCCCGGATCCGGCTGGCACAACACCGCGCCGCAGATGCCAGGCTGCTGGGGTGACGAGGGCGGCACCGACCACGGGATCGGCATGAAGCAGGGGATCGACCTGCTGCTCGAGCAGGACGACCCCTTCGCCTACCGCGCGATGATCGTGCTCACCGACGGCCAACCGTCCGCGTTCTCCGGCTTCGCCTCGCGCCGCCCCTCCGACCTCGAGGAGCCCTGGCGGCACACGTTCAACGCGAAGTACAGCCGCTCGACCAACGACATGAAGACCGACGCCTACGTCGAGGCGAACCGCGCCGAGGCGAACGACATCAACACCTGGACCATCTCCTACGGCGGCTACGGTCAGGCCGAGTTCATGAAGCGACTCGTGACCGGCGATGGCGCCGCCTACACGACCACGAACGCCGCCGACATCGAGCCGATCTTCGTAGAGATCGCGACCCAGATGCCCATGCTGCTGGTCAAGTAGCGAGGCTGACCCTGCGGACGCCCCTCCCCCGCCCGGTCACTCCGGACGAAGCGGGGCGTTCCACGCCGATCATTCCTCGATGATCTCGGCCTTGATGATGCCGTCGAGCTTCGGGTAGGCCGCGTCGAGGTAGGCGTTGCCGATCTGCTGCACGGCGCCCTGGTTCGGGCCGCGACCGCGGGGCTGCCCCTCGCCGTAGCAGGTGTACAGGCTGTCCACGACCTCCATGCCCTCGACCACGACGCCGAAGCCGGAGAAGCCGTCCCCGTCGAGGCGGCTGTTGTCGTTCGTGTTGATGAACAGCTGCGAGGTCCGCGTGTTGGGACCGCCCATGGCGTAGGTGACGACGCCGCGCACGTTGCCCTGCTTGACCTTGTCGTCCTTGATCCGCGCGCCCCTCCAGGCCGCGTTGACCTCGGGGTAGGCCGAGAGCCCGAACTGGGTCATGAACCCGTCGAGGGCGCGGAAGAACTTCACGTTGTCGTAGAAGCCGATCTTGACCAGGTTGTAGAACCGATCGACGCCCTTGGGGGCCCAGGGGCGGTAGGCCTGGATGACGAAGTCGCCCTTGGTGGTCGTGAACTTGACCTTGAACGTCTCCGGCGCCTGCTCCGTCGCCTTGGACGGGTCGGTCAGCGCCGGGTTCGCGCCCTCGGGCAGGGTCATCGGGGTCAGGGTGGCGAGGTCCACATCGGGGAACTCGACCTTGCTGCAGTCGAGGTCGCTCGGCTGCTTGGCCGGCACGTCGATCTTCGGGGCCGGCGTCTTGGGGCCCTCCTCGACCTTCTGCTCCACCTTCTGCTCGGGCGGCTTCTCCGGGGCCTCGGGAGGCGGGGTCACACAGGCGGTGAGGGCGACGAGCAGGGGCAGCACGGTCCAGCGCATTCGGGGCTCCTTCGGAAGACCCCGCCCCTAACGAGCTTCGCGGCACTCGGCAGGCGGGGCGCGCCTACTTCGCGTCGGCGGTGACCGCGGCATCCAGCCGGGCGAGGCCGTCCTCGAAGTCCGCACCGACCGCCGAGTCCATCATCAGCGTGAAGTAGCCGCCCATGATCCCACCGTTCTCCCCGGCGAATCCCCAGGTGACCGCGGTCCCCTCCCCGGCCGGCTCGAGCCGCCAGTAGCCGTCGGACGCCCCCATGCCCTCGAACTGGATCCGGGTGGTCATGCGCCGGGGCGCCTCCGCCTCGACGATCGTGTAGGTGCCGGCGCCGCTGTTGTCGCTGGTCCAGGTGTAGACCGCGCCCTCCCCCGCGGCGGACTCGCCGTAGGTGAACACCATCGAGGGGTCCCGCGCCTTCCATGGGCTCCACGCCTCGTGGGCGTGCAGGTCGACGAGGTGGGCCCACACGGCGTCGGGCGGCGCGTCGATGGTGCGGGTGCGGGAGACGTCGTAGCGCTTGGGCAGCACCGCGCCGACGACCAGGAACAGGCCGATGAGCACGGCGACGACGATGCCGCTGATGCCGACGATGCGGTTGAGCTTCACGGCCACCTCCGGGCCGTCCTGGTATGCGGCCGGCCGGGCGCGGGCTAGGCGGACGCATGGACTTCGATCTCCGCGCCCACACCATCCTCCTCGCCGTCGCCGGCAGCCGCGCCTACGGCCTGCACACCGACAGCTCCGACATCGACCTGCGCGGTGTCGCCCTGCCGCCGGTCCGCCGGCTGCTCTCGCTGCACCCCGAGTTCGACCAGGCCGACGACCAAGGCGAGATCGCCGTGTTCATGGCCGACCTGCCTCCCGAGGAGCAGGCCATCGCGCGAGAGAGTGGCCTCGAAGGCTCGGTCTACGGCCTGCGCAAGCTGGTGCGCCTGGCCAGCGACTGCAACCCCAACATCCTCGACGTGCTCTTCTGCGACGAGGCCCACCTGCGCCGGGTCTCCCCCGCCGGCGAGCGCCTGCGCGCCGAGCGTCGCCTCTTCCTGTCGACCCGGGCCCGCCACACCTACGCCGGCTACGCCCGCGCCCAGCTCAAGCGGATCCGCAACCACCGCCAGTGGCTGCTCGAGCCCCCCAAGCGCGAGCCCACCCGCGCCGACTTCGGCCTGCCCGACATGCCCGAGATCCCCGGCGAGCAGCTGGCCGCCGCCGAGGCCGCGGTGCGCAAGAAGATGGACGGCTGGGAGATCGACTACGGCGAGCTGCCCGGCAGCCAGGTGGTGGCGCTGCAGGAGCGGATCGCGGAGGTCCTCGCCGAGCAGGAGCTGGGCGCAGACGCCCTGTGGGCGAGCGCGGCGCGCCACGTCGGGCTGTCGGACAACCTCATCGACCACATGCAGCGAGAGCGGAGCTACACCGCCGCACATCGTCACTACAAGCAGTACCGGCACTGGCTGGTCTCCCGCAACCCGGACCGCGCCGCCCTGGAGGCGGCCCATGGCTACGACACCAAGCACGCCGCCCACCTGGTGCGGCTGCTGCGCATGGGGCGCGAGGTGATCACCACCGGCCAGGTGAACGTGTGGCGCGGCGACATCGACGCCGACGAGCTGCGGGCCATCCGCGGAGGCGCCTGGTCCTACGACCGGCTCATCGAGGAGACCGAGGCCGAGTTCGACGCGCTGCAGCGCATCCCCCGCAGCGCCTGGGCCGTGCCCGACACCGTCGACCGCGAGGCGATCGACCAGCTGGTGCACGAGCTGCTCGCCAGCCACGTGGGCATCGCGCCGGTCAGCTGATCGACGCGCTCGGCGGGACCTTGGGGGAGCGGCGATAGCACGGGCGCTCGGCGTCACAGGACTCGGGCGAGACGAGATCATCGTCGGGGCCCCACGGCTGGCAGGTGCGGGCGCAGGTGAACGGCCCCCCACCGGTCAGCGACGCGGTCAGCTCGGCCTCCGAGCGGAAGGTCGCACCGGCCTGTCCACGCCAGCGCAGGGATCGGCACAGGGGGATCATGGCGTACCTCCAGGCAGGGCCGCGGCGGGGGTCGCGCCCGCGGCCAGGGCGAGGGTGTCGGCGACGGTCACCGACACCAGGGCGAGGCGGGTCTCGGTCGCCGGCTTCTGCGCCTTCCACGAGGCGAACACGGCGAGCGCCCGGCTCGGATCGGCCCCGATCGGCAGCCCGACCAGCGCCGCCTCGACCGCCTTGACCCGCAGCGGCCGGTTGGCGATGCCGCCCAGGGTGACCCGCGCCTCGCGGATCACCCCGCCGGGGGCGTCGAGCTGCACGAAGGCCTCGACCAGGGGCCACTCGGCCCGGGAGCGCTGGATGGTGCGGTGGTACGCGGCGCGGGAGCCGACCTGGGGCGGGGGCAGCACCACGTGGGTCAGGAGCGCGCCCGGGGGCAGGGTGTGGGTCGTGCGGGCATCGCTGCCATCGCCCAGGAGCCCGGCCAGGTCGCGATCCTCGGCGCCCTGGACCGTCACCCGGGCGCCCATCGCCAGCAGGGGCAGGGCCATCGTGGAGGGGTGGGGCGCCATGCACGGGCCGAGGTCGACCGGCGCGTGGTCGTGGTGATCTCCAGCGCGAGCCAGGCAGCTGGCGCCGCCCTTCTTGAGACAGCGGAACTGGTCGCTGCGGTAGTACCAGCAGCGCACGTCCTGGAGCAGGCTGCCGCCGAGGGTGGCCTGAGCCCGGATCTGCGGCGTTGCAAGCCCGTTCGCGGTGGCGGCGAGCCCCGGATAGGAACCGCGGATCCGCGGATCGGCGGCAAGGTCGCGCAGGGTGACCAGCGCGCCGACGGACAGCCCGCCGTCCTCGGTCTGCTCGATGCGATCGAGTCCATCGACCAGGGAGAGGTCCACGACGTCCCCGCGGTGCAGCCCGTGGTGGCGCAGCTCGGTGAGGTCGGTGCCGCCCGCCCGTGCCACCCCGCCCTGACGCAGGGCGGCGACGGCCTCGGAAGGATCCCGTGGAAAGCGGATCATGCGAGCCTCCCCAGGAGCCGGTCGGGGCGGAAGGGCGCGCGGTCCATGCGCACGCCGGTGCAGTCGTGCACCGCGTTGGCGACCGCGGCGACCACCGACACCGTCGCCAGCTCGGAGAGGCCGACGCCGCCGCCCTCGACCCCGTCGAAGGGCACGTCGTCGAAGTGGACCGTGATCTCGGGCGCGTCCCCGACCCCGGCGATCCGGTAGGTCTCGAGGCCCGAGGTGAGCAGGCGACCGGTCGCGGGGTCGACCCGCCGGTCCTCGTACAGGGCGTAGCTGATCCCCTGCACGACGGCGCCTTCGACCTGGGTCGTCGCGAGGTCCGGCACCCACAGCCGCCCGACCGACATGCCCGTCCAGACCCGGCTCGCGTGCACGACGCCGGTGAGGGTGTCGACCTCGACCTCGACCAGCTGCACCGCCCCGGGGATGTCCTCGACGATGTGGATGCCGCCCGCCCCGAACGGCAGGAAGTACCCGCCGGGATCGCGCCTTCGACGCCCTCTCCCGGTCAGCGGCCGGGTCCGCGAGACGACCTCGGTCCAGGGGATCGAGCCCCCCGCGTGGGCGATGGCGCCGTCCTGCCAGCGCGCGTCCTGCAGGCCCAGCTCGTCCTCGGCGGCGGCGACCAGCTGCTCGACCAGGTCCCGGGTCGCGGCCGTGATCGCTGGGGCGATGGACACGGCAGTGCGGCTGCCGCCGGAGAGCGGCCCATAGGGCTCGTCGCTGTCGCCGAAGTGCACGTCGATCGCGGCGGGCGGCAGGCCGAACACCTCGGAGACCGCCGCGGCGGCGACGCTCTTGCTGCCGTTGCCCATGTCCTGGCAGGCCATGCCGACCGTGATGCGCCCGTCGCGGGCCTCGACCCGCGCCTCCACCCCCAGCTGCACGAAGGGCGGCCAGAAGGAGCTCGCGACGCCGAGTCCCCGCCGGATGCGTCCGCTGCGCTGAGGGCCGTCCGCCTGCCGCCGCTTCCAGACGTCGAGCCCCTCGATCCAGTCGTACAGCCGCTGGCGGCGCACGTTCTCGTCCCAGCGCCGGCGCAGGGTGATCGGCGACTCCCCTCGCTTCTCGGCCACCTCGTCGACCGCCTGCTCGAGCGCGAAGTGCATCTGCGGACCGCCCGGCCCGCGGAAGGGCTTGCCCGGCGGCTTGTGGGTCAGCACGTCGTAGTCGGCGAGGTCCTTGTCGCGGGTGGCGTAGATCCCGCGCATGAAGCCGGCCGACAGGGAGCCGATCGAGCAGCCGCCGTCGTTGAGTGCGGTCGCCTGCAGCCCGTGCAGGGCACCCTCGGGGTTGCTCGCGAGCTGAAGGTCGATCCGCGCCCCCGGACGCAGCGCGGCCACGCCGATCTCCGCCGCCCGATCCAGCGCGACCCGCACCGGCCGCCCGCTCGCCCGGGACAGCTCCACCGCCGCCCGGGTCTCCATCTGCACCAGCTGCTTGCCACCGAAGCCGCCGCCGACGAACTCGCAGTGGACCCGGACCCGCTCCTCCGGCAGGTCGAAGTGCTCGGCCAGGTCCTTCGCCGAGTCCGCACAGCTCTGGGTCGACTGGTGCACGACCAGGCCGTCCGCGGTCCAGTGGGCGACCGCTGCGTGGGGCTCCAGCGTGGTGTGGGCCTGGGTCTGGATGACGTAGGAGCGCTGCACGACCGGCCAGCCCGCGGCCTTCGCCTCCTCGATGTGCTTGCGGGCGCGCGAGCGGCGGGCGAACGGCAGCCGGGTCGGACCGCGCTGGTTGCCCGACAGCGGTGCCCCCAAGGCGAAGCCCTCCGACGCGTTCGGCGCCTGCTGCTTGACCGCCTTGCGGTCCGGGTAGACCTGGGGCGCGTCGGTCGACAGCGCATCCTCCAGGTCGATGACCGCGACGCGCACGTCGTAGTCGACCATCACCCGCCCGGCGGCCAGCAGGGCCTGCTCCCGACTCGCAGCCGCGACCGCCACGATCTCCTGCCCGGCGAACCGCACCGTGCGGCCGACCTCGGTCAGCACCACCACCGCCGCAACCCCGGGCAGAGCCTGTGCCGCCGACGCGTCGATCCCCCGCACGACCGCGTGGGCATGGGGGCTGCGGAGGATCACCCCCTCCAGCTGGCCCGGCAGCTTCACGTCCACCGTGTAGCGCGCGGCGCCGGTCACCTTGGCCCGCGCATCCACCCGCGGCGCAATCGGATCCTCCGCGTCAAACCTCCCTTCGCACGCATCCGCCACCGCGGCCAGGATCCGCGGGTGGGCCCCGCAGCGGCACAGGTGACCGGCCAGCGCGTCCGCCACCTGGGCGGGGTCGGGCCGTGCCGTGCCGTGCTCCTTGCGCCACCCGTCGACGAAGGTGGAGGCGCTGACGATGAAGCCGGGGGTGCAGTAGCCGCACTGCAGGGCGTCCCGGGCCATGAACGCACGCTGGACCGGGTGCAGCGCCTGCGCGCCGATGGCCTCCACCGTGCGCACCTCCCGACCCTGCAGCGCCGTCGCCGGCAGCAGGCAGGACACCCGGGGCACCCCGTCCACGACCACCGTGCAGGCCCCACAGGCGCCGTGCCCACACCCGCGCTTGGCCCCGGTCAGACCCAGCTGGTCCCGCAGCACGTCGAGCGCGACCGCATCGGGTCCGACCCGCAGGCTGTGGGACGTGCCGTTGACCGTCGTCTTGATGGGGACCGCGTCCGCCGAGCCGGGCGCGTCGTCCGACTCCGGTGCCGCGGTCGCGCGGAGGGTGGCCGCTGCGCCGAGGCCCAGCAGGCCGCTCCCCAGGAAGCCCCTTCGGGTGAACCGACCTGCCATCACGTGCCTCCGAGCGCCGCTATGTGCGGGGAGCGTACCCTGCCGGGGCTAGCCTGAGCACTGCTCAGGCGCAACGCTCCCCGCACCGGTCGCTCGGGTCAGACCGCCGCACGGACCTCCGAGAGCAGGTGCCCCTCGGCCCCCGCGGCGAGGAGCGGGTCGAGCGTGTCGTCCCAGCCCGCCCCACCTCCGGACTCGACCGCGGCCAGCATGGCGAGCACCCGGACCGCGAGCGGATCCGAGCTGCCCTGCAGGAACGTCGCCGCCTTGAGCACGGTTCGACGCCGGAGACCGGACAGCCGGGTGTGGCCGAGCAGGATCAGCGCCAGCAGGGCCGCGGCGGTCCGGCGGACGTCGCCTCCGAAGCTGCCGTCCACGCCCTGGGTGCGCGCCAGCTCGGCAGCCACGTCGCTCGCAGTCGTCTTCGGTGCCGCAGGCGCCTCCTCGGTGGAGAGCCCGTCGGCGAGCTCGAGCGTCTCCTCATCGGCCTCGATGCGGCTGGCCCGGCTGAGCTCCCGCGCCTTGCGCGCGCCCTTGGGGGCGGGGGCACGTCGCCGCTCCTCCGCTTCCAACGCCGGCTCTGGCGCAGCAGCACCCACGAAGAGGTCGCGCACGGCACCGAACACGCCCCCGCTGCGCTTCTTGCTGGGCCGTGCTGGCGGCGCGTGCTCGGCCTCGGGCATCCCACCCGCAACCCACGGACCCGCAGGCCCACCGGGTGCGGAGGGCATGGGCGCCGCCGCCTGCATCACCGGCGGCGGCGGTGCCACGTCCATGTCCCAGGCCGCCGGCTTCTCGACCGGCTGCACCACCACCACGGGCTCGCCCTCGACCACCCGCGAGCGCTCCACCGCGACGAAGGCCGTGTACCGGGTCGCCAGGTGGTGCTCCAGGGCCAGCTCGACGATGACCCCGCGCAGGCCCTCCTCCTCGTGGGGACGCGCCGCGAGGCGATCCTCGAGGGTCGCCACCTTCTCCCGCGCCCACAGCGCGCCCAGCGGCAGTCCCGCCGGACGGGGCGTCACCTCGGCGGACCACGGACCGTCCGGACCCCGACCCACCACCCGCAGCACGGCGGCGCTGCCCTGCACCATCAGGCTGGCGGGCCGGCCCGAGAACACCGTACCCGGCAGGCTCGACGCGGACTCCATGCCCTCCACCCGGACCTCGTCCAGGATGGGGCTGCCGAAGCGCGCCTCGATCCGCGCCACAGCGGCCTCGATGTCGTCGCTCGGGGTGAGCAGCTCGCAGGTGCCGCGGCCGACCCGGGCCAGCTGACCCAGCAGGGCGCCGTTGACCGCGGTGTCGATGCCGAGGGTGAAGAAGCGGGCCTGCTTGCGCCGGTGGCTCACCGCCGCGACCAGCTCGGTCGTGTTCCAGGCCTGGCCGTCCGTGATGAAGAGCACGGTTCGAAGCCGACCTTCGGGCGTGTCTCCCGCCAGCGCCTGCTGGATGGGCGCCAGCATCTCGGTGCCACCCCGGGAGCGGAGCCGATCGATCCAGGCCTCCGCCCGGGCCAGGCTCTGGGTGTCGTAGGGCACCAGATCGGGGGTCTGGGCCTCCACCCGGTCGTCAAACGCGATGAGGCGGAAGCGATCGCCCGGCACCAGACCGCGCAGGGCCGTGCGCAGGGCCCGCCTGGCCGCGTCCAGCTTGGTGCCCTGCATCGAGCCCGAGATGTCGACCACGAACACGGCGTCGCGGGGCAGGGCCGCGGGCACGGCCAGGGCGGGCGGACCGACCACGATCAGGGTGTGGGTGCCGTCGGTCCAGGCCCGCGGGGTGGTCACCGTCGCGTCCGCGCAGCCGACCTCGAGCACGAAGTCCCGGTCCAGGGTGGCGTCGGCGGCCGGCGCGATGCGCACGTCCCCGTCGGAGAGATCCATGCGCACCGCGTGCAGCACGCTGGCCAGCGAGGTGACCGGGCCGGCGACGTGCACCTCCAGGTCCAGGGGCGTGCCGCCCGCCAGGCGCACGGGCGGCTGCAGGCGCGAGGCATCCGGGGCGCGATCGGTGTCGGGGAGCACGCCCGGGCCGTCGTGACCGATGGGCTGGCCGGGGAGGTAGCGGGGGGCGAGTACGGTGGGGAAGCGCCACCGCACCCGTCCATCGACGGACTGCAGGCGCTCCACGACCTCGATCCGCACGCGCACGGTCTCGCCGGGGGGCAGGTTGGTGACGCGCAGGGTGTGCACGTCCGCCCGCTCTGCCGTCAATAGCGCCGCCCGGTGCCCGGCCGCCCGCGCGTCGGCGAACGTCTGCTCCGCCTCCTCGCGGACCTTGCACTCCGCCTCGACCACGACGTCGCCGGCCTCCAGGACCATGGCCACCACCGCGCCGTCCTCGGGGAGGGGGAAGACGTGCACGGCCTCGACCGGGGACTCGAGCGCGTTCGTGAACGTCTGGGTGACCGAGGTGCGGGCGACGTCGCCAGCAATCGCTGTTCGTACTGTCAGCCGGGCGAGCGGGAGGGCGCGCTCCACGCCCTCGACCAGGGCCAGCAGGCCTCCGGGGCCGCGGGGATCGGCGGTGACGGTGGGATCATCGAGGACGGGAAGGGGCATGGTGGTCATTCGGAGGCTCCTTTCAAGGCGCGTTGGAGACGGTCGAGCAGGGCCTGCGGATCGGCCACGAGGGTGGGGTCGACGGTGACGACGACGCCGGGTGCGAGCAGGGCGCTCACGAGCGCGCGGGGGCCCTCCGCCGGGTCCGAGGGGAGGCGGACCGGGTTCA
>CALATR010000731.1 GCA_937891875.1 uncultured Pseudomonadota bacterium
CCCCACATCCGTGAAGGCGGAAGGCCGCCTGGTCGCCCTCGGCTCCGACGGCAGCGAGCTCCTCTCGGTACCGCTGACCGCCCCGGGCGTGCCGGGCGAGGTGCTCACCGAGTCCCGCGAGATCGTCGGGCCAGCCCGACCGGTCGACGTGCTGTTCACCCTGTTCCGCAACGGTGCCGCAGGTGACGTGCCTTCCGACTTCGTCGCCGAGATCGGCCGCCTCGGCAAGTCCTTCGCCGCCGAGGGGCGGAGCGTGCAGGCGGCACTCGTCGTGGCAGAGGACGGCTGCATCGTCGGGGACGAGGTCTTCATCGACGAGAGCTTCGGCGCGTCCGCCGCCAGCGAGGCCTTCGAGGCCATGGCAGACCTGTCGTACACGAAGGCGCCCTACCACTCGGAGCGGGAGGGAGGGCACTTCGCCATGGCGGGCAAGGCGCTGGACCAGACCGGATCGGGGCAGTGCAACGACGGCTTCCTCCGCGACGACTCCGTGCTGCACGTGGTGCACATGGCAAACTGGGACTCCCGCGGAGTGGTGTCCTGGACCGACCACCTGAAGGACCTGGAGACCCACCGCGAGTCCGGGCAGTTCGTCGTGCACGCCATTGCTGGGGACGTGCCGAGGGGGTGCGCGTCTGCGACCGCCGGGTACATGTTCGAGCCTCCCGTGAGTGCGACCGGGGGCGCGTTCTGGAGCTGGTGCCGCCCCATGTCGGAGACGGTCGGCAACGTCGCCGACCGGCTCCTCGAGTGGGGACCCGAGGTCCCGGATGGGACCATCGTCCTCACACGCTCCCCGATCGTGCCCACCATGGCTGTGTCCATCGACGGAACCGAGGTGCCCGAGTCGGACTGGACCTACTTCCGGACCGGCAACAAGGTCGTCCTGAATGGGGAGGTGCCCAAGGCCGGCTCGGCGCTGGTGGTCCAGTACATGCCCCGGCCGAGGGAGTGTCCGTGAGGGGCGACGACGGCCTCCCGGCCTTCCAGGTGCCGAGCCTGGACTCCGACGAAATCGCGTCTACACTCTGACGACATTCCGTTGGAGTTCGAATGGCCCAGGCCACCCTGACCCGCGAGCTCGAGGCGCTCGCCCGTCTTGCCACCCAGCCCGCGCAGCTGCACGACATGCTGTCCCAGACCCTGCGCTCGCTGCAGGCGGTCATCCCCTACGATCTCGCCGCCATGTACGCGCTGGAGGGCGACACCCTGTACGTGCGGGCTGCGGAGGGCAAGCTCGCGAGCGAGACCGTCAAGCAGCACACCCTCCAGCTGTCCCGCTTTCCGTCCATCCGCCGGGCGCTGGCGAACCGCCGGCCGGTACCGCTGGAGGCCCACGACCACGAGGGGGACGAGGGCGATCCCTACGACGGCCTGCTCGACCTGCCCCCTGGCCACTCGTGCATGGTCGTGCCGGTCCACGCCGGCGGCAAGGACCTCGGGATCATCACGCTCGATCGCCTGGTCTGCGCCACCTACGAAGACCAGGACGTGCAGCTGGCCGGCTTCTTCGGGCAGCTGCTGGGCATGGCGCTGCTCTACGCGGATCAGGCGTCGCTGCTCGATCGCTACCGCCACCAGCTCAAGGAGCACAACCGCCTGCTGGAGGCCGAGCTGGGCGGGCAGAACGAGGCGATCCGCAAGCTGGAGGCCAGCGCGTCCCCGTCCATGCGCCAGCTGCTCCGCCTGGCCCGTGCCGCCGCCAGCGCCGACGTAAAGGACACCACGAGCGTGTTCGTGTTGGCGCCATTCCGGTGGGTCAGCCACTGTGATACGTCGAACAAGTACGTTCGGTACATGTTGTCGGTAAGCATGTTCGGGGA
>CALATR010000732.1 GCA_937891875.1 uncultured Pseudomonadota bacterium
ATCTCGAGGCCAGCGGCGGCACCCACGAGCTGGAGGCCATGTTCCAGCTGACCTGGCTGCGCCTGTCCCAGAACCGCTTCGAGCCCCAGGCCCTCGACCGCACCAAGGCCTTCCTCAAGCAGGCGCTGGACGGTCAGCGCACCGTGCCCGAGAACGCCGCGCGCCAGGTGATGGAGGCGAAGTTCTGGAAGGACGATCCCGTCTTCACCCTGCCCAGCAACGAGGAGATCGACGCAGTCACCCTGGAGCAGGCCCGCGAGGTGCTCTCCGACCGGCTGGAGTCGGTGCACGACTGGACCTTCGTCATCACCGGCGACGTGACCGCCGAGGAGGTCGAGCCCCTGGTCACCCGCTGGATCGGCAGCCTCCCTGGCGAGCCCGGAGATCCGGAGCAGCCCAAGCTGGACGTGGGCCACCCCGACGGCGTCACCGTCGAGCGGGTGGTCCGCGGCACCACCGATCGCGCCTCGTTCTCCATGCGCATGTACCACCCGGTGCCCGACCTCTCCCCCGAGCGGGAAATGGCGTTGGAAGCGCTCTCTGGCGTACTGTCCGTGCGCCTGCGCGACGCCCTGCGCGAGGATCTCGGCGGCACCTACGTGCCCGGCGTCTACGGCTGGCTCGCCGAGCGCCCGTCGCCCGAGTGGGTCCAGGCCATCCAGTTCCAGTGCGATCCCGCCCGCGTGGACGAGCTGCGCGCGGTGGTGACGAAGGAGCTGGCCCGCCTCCGGGAGGAGGGCGTGACCGAGGAGGAGCTCGAGACCCAGCGCAAGCTCATGGTGCGCGAATGGGAGCTGGAGCAGCGCCAGATCACCTCCTGGGCCGAGCGCCTGCTCGCGGCCGAGCGCAGGGGCACCCCCGCGGCGAAGCTGTTCGACGTCAAGGGCCTCGCCGAGAGCATGACCACCGCCCAGCTGCAGGAGCTGGCCAAGCAGTTCCTGGTCGAGGAGCCGCGGGTCGAGGTCGTGCTGGTGCCGGAGACTGCGGACTCCGGGGAATAAACTCCGCGAGCGATCGAATGGGGTGCCGGCGTCGCGCGTCCAAGCGGGCTCCAGGAGGTCCACGATGCGCACGCTCGGCTTGTTGTCGGCGATGATCCTGCTCTCTGCGTGTGGGGGCAGCATCCCGATCGTGCCCACCGGGAGCGGGAGCCTGGCTGCGGACGGGGACGGCCTGCGGCTGGTGGCGGCGAACGCGACCGAGGGCAGCCTGTCGATCGTGAACCTGGAGCGAAACGGCGTGGTGGAGGTCGCGGTGGGTCAGGCGCCCACCCGCCTGGTCGTCCTCGGCGAGCGCGCGATCGCGACCCTGCGCGGGGAGCGGGCCCTCGTGGAGGTGGACCTGCGCACCGGCGACGTGGCACGCCGGGTGGAGACCGGGCCGGAACCCTACGGCATCGTCGCCAGCGTGGACGGCACCCGGCTGTACGTGAGCATCTCCCAGGCCGGCGTGGTCGAGGAGCGCGACGCGGACACCCTGGAGGTCCTGCGCACCTTCGTGGTGGGGGAGGATCCGCGCTGGCTGGCGCTGCACCCCGACGGACACCTGCTGGTCGCCGGACATGGGCGCGGGGAGCAGCTGACTACGATCGATCTCGTGACGGACGGGGTCGACGTGCTGCCGCTCCCGGAGCTCTTCACGGACGTCAACGGCGCGCTCGTCCAGGGCGAGGTCCAGCTGGCTGGGCGCGTCACCGGCGATCCCATCTTCACCGCCAATGGTCGCCGTCTGGTCGTGCCCACGTTCTACGTCGACCACACCTCGGGCGAGCTGTCCCAGGCCGACCGCTATGACGTGCCCCGCCCGTCCCAGCCCTACTACAAACAGGCGGGCGTCACCGGACGACTCGACCGCTTCAACGCCGTGCTCGTGCACTACAAGGTCGATCGCAAGGGCGAGCTGGAGCGCCAGGTCCGCGGCAACCAGCGGATCATCGACGCGGCTCCGGGCCCAGACGGTGCGGTCGTGCGCCAGAGCTACCTGACCAGCGTGGCGGAAGGTCCCGACGGCGAGGGCTTCCTGGTGACCCTCGAGGCGTCGGACACGGTGCTCTACGTCGACGACGAGTTCAAGGCCGGCTGGATCCGCAAGCAGCGGATCGGCTTCCCCCAGGCCAGCGCCGTGACCACCGGTCGTGGTCCGGCGGGCGTCGCGGTCCTCGGTCGCAACGCGGTGTACGTGCACGAGGCGCTGGAGCGCACCGTCGCGGATGTCGATCAGCGGCAGCTGCGCCGCAACCTCAAGAAGGAGGTGGGGGACTCGGACAACCCGGGCGTGCCGACGTCCCACAGCCAGACCGGCACGCGCCTGCGGGTCGCCGAGTCGGTGCTCGACCCGGATGTGGAGCTTGGCCGGGTGCTCTTCTACAGCGCCATCAACCCGACCATGGGGGCTGCGGGCGTGTCCTGCTCCACCTGCCACTACGAGGGTCGCACCGACGGGCTCACCTGGGAGCTGTTCAACGGACCGCGGAACACACCGTCGCTGGCGGGCCCGGTGGACGAATTCGGCGTCGTCACGTGGACCAACTCGATCGAGTCCGTTGCGGCGGAGGCCCAGTTCACCGTGCAGCACCGCATGGGCGCGGACTCGCTGCGGGAGGTGAGCGCGTCCCGTATCGAGGCCTTCCTGGCGGACACCCCGCTGCCGGACCTGCCCGAGATCGACGGCGACGCAGTCGCTCGGGGGCGGGCTGTCTTCGAGCGGGCCGACGTGGGCTGCGCCGAGTGCCACTCCGGCCCCTACCTGACCGACGGTGAGGCCTACGACCTGTACGGCCTGAAGGGCGTGCGCACGCGCTCGCTCGTCGGCGTGGCGGCGAGCGCACCGTACCTGCACGATGGTCGGGCGGGCACCCTGCGCGAGGTGCTGGACTCGGCAGCGCAGGGCCAGATGGGCAGTACCGGACAGCTGTCCGAGCCGGAGCTGTCCGATCTCGAGGCGTATCTTCGTAGTCTCTAGCCGCGCTCTGGCGATGGCATGCGACGGCGGATCCCCTCATGTCGGACCGATCCGATCCGACTTCAGGGGTGACCCCCTGGTCAGGTCTGCCGTGAAGCTCTCGATCGTCCCGGAAAATGAAGGCGCCCGTCTTGCAGCCCTGCAGCGCTACGAGCTGGTCGACCCGGACGATGATCCGGCGATGGACCGGATCACCGAGATGGTCTGCACGGTCCTGAATGTGCCGCTGGCCTCGCTCACGGTGGTCGGACGGCAGGACATGTGGTCCATCAGCTGCTGCGGCGTCGATCGCACGGCCATGGGCCGTCGGGACGGGCTCTCCGCCAGCGCCATCCTGAGCGACGAGCTCACCTACCTCGCGGACGCCCGCCTCGACCCCATCGCGGCGAAGCACCCGAGCGTCGCCGGCCCCCCTCACGTGCGTTTCTTCGCCGCCGCGCCCCTCGTCACCCCCGACGGCTACCGGATCGGCGCCCTGGTCGCCGCGGACACCCGGCCCCGGCACCTCGCCGAGAGCGAGCGCATGCTGCTGTCTTCGCTCGCGGAGGTGGCGATGGACAAGCTCGAGCTCCGTCGCGCCCTGCGGGAGGTCGAGCAGCTGCACGAGGAGCTGCGCCACGTGCACGAGGATCTGCTCGAGCGTGCGGCCCAGGACGGGCTCACCGGTCTGTGGAACCGCTCCGCCATCTTCGACCTGTTCGAGCAGACCCTGCACCGCGCCCAGCGCCAGTCCCAGCCCTTGTCGATCCTCATGATGGACATCGACCTGTTCAAGCGGGTCAACGACACCCACGGTCACCCCGTCGGCGATCAGGTCCTGCGCGTGGTCGTCGATCGGCTGGGCCGCTGCCTGCGGCGCAACGACATGCTCGGTCGCATCGGCGGCGAGGAGTTCCTCGCGCTGCTGTGCCCCTGCACCCCCGAGCAGGCCACCGCCCTGGCCGAGCGCTGCCGCATCGCCGTCTGCAGCGAGCCCATCACGGTTCCGACCGTCGACGGGGACAAGGACATCGACGTGTCCATGAGCTTCGGCGTGGCGGGCTTCGATGGCGAGCCCGACAGCCTCGACGACCTGATCCTGCGGGCGGACGCGCTGCTGTACCAGTCGAAGGCAGGGGGACGGAACCGGGTCACGTCGGACGTGGCGTAGGGTCTAGAACCCGACCCCCGCCGTCACCAGCAGGAACGGGACCACCGGGCCGCCCTTGCCGATCACGCTGGGTGCGCCCTTCATGTAGGCGACGCCGACGTTGGCATCGACCACGGCGTAGGCGCGCTCGTCGAGCCAGTAGCGTCCCTGGCCGCTGATCGAGACCTCCGGTCCGGCGGCCTCGACGGCACCCTCCCCCTCGTCACCGAGCACGAAGCCGGGGCGGTCGGAGGTGCGCTGGACCTCGGCGAGTCCGAGTCCGACCAGCGCACTTCCCTGCCAGCGCTCCTCGGTCTTCTGCCAGACCGCACCGCGGCCGCGGAAGTGCGCCATGTCGGCGATGGGCGCCTGGTGCAGCCAGCCCGAGCCGTTGCCGCACGCCTCGATGGAGAAGCGCTTGAGGGGGCGCAGCTCCCCACACAGGTAGGGGTGATCGGCGGGGCCGACCGTGGACAGGCCGGAGCGCAGCTCGAACACCTCGTGGCCGGCGACGGGGCGGGGCACGAAGGTCTCGGCCCGGACGGTCTCGTCGGGCTCGGCGGCGAGGGCGGGGGTCGACAGCAGGGCCAGCAGCAGGATCCGCATGCAGCGATCGTAACGTGACCGCCCGCAAGCGGGTCGCCGTCGTCGCACCCGGCGCAATAGACGACCGCACGGAGGCAGCGCGTGGCAGGACTGGGCATGGTGATCGCGGGCGGAGCAGCACGAGGCGCCTGGCAGGCCGGGGTCATGCGCTACCTGTTCGAGCGGCTGCCGAAGCACCTCGGCCACCTGCCGTGGCCAGACGTCATCTCCGGCAACAGCGTCGGGGCGCTCAACGGGGTGAACGTCGCCGCCCGCAGCCTCGAGCGCGTGCAGACGCTGTCGCACCTGTGGCAGACCATGACCATCGAGCAGATCTACCGGGTGCGCCCGCAGGACGTGGTGGCGACGGTCTACAACAGCTTCTGGTCGTCGGGCGCCTTTGCCCTGCTGGACGCCGAGCCTCTGGCCGACATGGTGCAGCGCATGTTCCCCGAGCGCGAGCTGCGGGAGGCGATCGCGTTTGGTGACACCCGGGCGTTCATCGTCACCGCGACGGAGCTGGACACCGGAATCAATACGTTGTTCCTGGATAGTCACGATCCGGACGTCTGGCTCGAGGCGGCGCCCGGCAGCCAGGTCAAGCGCGGCCACATCACCTTCGAGCACTGTCTCGCAAGCGCCGCCCTGCCGCTCCTGTTCGAGCCCGTGCCCATCAACGGGCAGCTGCACGTGGACGGCATGCTGCGCCAGAACACGCCGCTGCGGCCGGTGATCCAGACTGGCGTCTCCCACATCCTGGTCGTCGGGATCGACAACGCCCACCACCCTCTCGCCATCCAGGGCTCGGTCGTGCCGACGTTTGCGTTCATCGCCGGCAAGACCATCAACGCGCTGCTCATGGACCCGGTCGACGCGGACATCCGCACGGTGGAGCGCCTGAACGAGGTCGTGCGCTGGGGCCGCAAGCGCTTCGGCGAAGCGTTCGCCCGGGCCATCGAGGAGGAGCACGGCGTCCGTGAGATCGACATCCTGCGGATCAGCCCGTCGGAGGACCTGGGCTCGGTCGCGCGCACCGTGTTCCACGCCCACCCGCCCGAGGTGTCGGCCCCGGTGTGGGCGCTGCTCTCGCTCCTCGCCGATCCGGCCAACACCGGCGAGTCGGACCTGCTCTCCTACCTGCTCTTCGACCACCACTACACCGCCGAGCTGGAGCGCCTCGGCTACGAAGACGCTGCCAAGCACGAGGAGATGCTGGCCCGCTTCATCCTCGCGGCCGAGGCCAGGGCGGCCGAAGAGCGCGGCTGACCTACTCGGAGCGCACCTGCTCGGCGTCCTTCTTGCGGCCCTGGGACTCGTACCAGAGGGCCAGCGCATCGAGCAGCGTGTCCTGGCAGTCGGCCGACGTGGTCGGGCAGAGGCGGACGATCCGCTCGGCACCTTCCTTGCCCGTGGGCGCGGTGCGGGCGACGCGGAGGAAGGCGGGGGCCAGGCGGGACCACTCCCCGAGGTCGGGCGGGGCGTCGACCCGGCGTACGGCGAGCTCGTCGGCGTAGCGGTTCTGGCGGCCGAAGTAGTCGGCGAGCACGGCGCGGGCGTCGGGACCGCAGGCGGCGGGGCGCTCGGTGCAGGCCTGGTCGATCCGGGAGAGGGCCTCCTCGGCGCTGACTCCGGCGAGGGCGGCCTCGACCAGGACCGGGAACACGGCCGGATCCTGCTCGCGGGCGTGGAGCACGGCCAGATCGGCCACGTCACCGGCGTCGGCGTGGCGAGCGGCGGCGCGGAGGAAGACCTCGGCGGCGACCCGGTTGGTCGAGAAGCAGCGGGCGTCGAGGGGATCGCAGGTGTCGACCAGCGCCGACATCATCGTGCGCCCGTCGGAGCCGGCGAGCGCGGCCTTGCGGAGCACCTCGCGGCGGGCGTCCCCGATCGGGAGCTCGGGCAGGGTGCGCAGGGCCATGAGCCAGCTGGCCTCGCGCTCCTGGCCGACCGCGGCGTAGTAGCCGACGAGGATCTCGAAGAGGTCGGCCTCGCAGACCACGTCGCGGGCGCACAGGGGCTCGAGCTCGCGGAGCATGATGGGGGCCTCGGCGCGCTGGCGGACCAGCTGGGTGGCGCGCAGCTCCGCGTCGGGGGGACCGGGCACGGGCAGGCCCTCGTCGACGAAGTGCAGCCAGGCGGCGTCGTGCAGGCGGGACAGGCGGCCCCAGACGATGCGCAGGTGCTGGTGCAGGCGGCGCAGACAGCGGTCGTCGTCCTGCCGGCACAGCGCTTCCATGGCCAGCAGCTCGGGCTCGGGGCGGCCGGGTTGCTGGGTGATCCGCGCGATGAGGCCCTGGACCTCGGGGTGGTCGGACAGGCGGGGCAGGCGCACGTAGTCCTGGAGCCACGCGCCCTCGGGATCGCCGGTCTCGGCGTAGAACTGGGCGATCGCGTGGGCCATCTCCGCCCGGCACATGTTGCGCTCGGGCGGGCAGACGCCCTCGGCGGCCTCCAGCAGCTGGAGCGAGCCCTCCTCCGAGAGCATCAGCGCGGCCAGCTGCAGGCGCAGCTCGAGGGAGCCGGCGACCGGCGGGGAGGCGTCCACGGTGCGCAGCCACGCGTCGGCGCGATCGTCCTTGCGCTCCTGGTAGGTGTCGGCGGCGGCGTGGCGCAGCTCGGTCACGCAGGCGTCGTCGTAGACCGAGCACGCCTGGTGCAGCCACGGCAGCAGCTCCAGCAGGCCGTCCTCGCTGGCGCGGTGGTTGGCCATCGCCGAGCGCGCCGCGTCGCGGAGCATGTCCGAGAACGGGCCCGGCACCTTCTCTTCCAGCAGTTCTTCGAGGATCTCCCTGGCCTTGTCGGCCTCGCCCGTGCGCGCGTGGATGCTCGCGAGGCGGTAGCGGGCGTAGGCGGAGAGCTCGGGATCGCGGTTGCCGCGCACGCTGCGGTAGGCCTGGCGGGCGGCGTCGAGGTCGCCGGAGGCGAAGTGGTGGTCGCCGCCCGCGAGCTTGGCCATCTCCACGTACGGGGTGCCGCGGTAGCTGCGGATCACCTGCGTGATGTCGTCCATGCCGTCGTCCTCGCCGAGGCGCCGGGCGATCACGGCCTTGAGCAGGGTCAGCCGGCCGTCCCCGTCGACCGCGCCCTTGTCGGTGGCGGTCGCCTCTTCGTACTGGCGCAGGGCGAACTCGAGCTGCAGCCAGGCCGGAGTGGTGCGGAGC
>CALATR010000733.1 GCA_937891875.1 uncultured Pseudomonadota bacterium
CCGTGTCGGTGTCGGTGTCGCCACCGTCGGTGCAGCCGGCGGCGAACAGCGCCAGGGCGGACAGGGTCGGGATCGCGAATTCACGGATGTTCATGGCGGAGCTCCTGCGTTTGACCGGCGCCCTTCACACGGCCGTCACATCCGTGCAACAAGCTGCTTCAGCGCTCGGACAGGAGTGTCCGTCCCCCACCGCCTCCCCCGCCACCCATCTCGACGATGCCCCCGCTCTGACCCCCGCCGCCCATCTCGACGATCCCGGAGCTGGCCACGAGCAGGCCCAGCGACACCAGCAGCAGAAGTCCCGCAAAACTCGCCTTCATCGTCCCTCCTCCGTGTTCGCGCGCGTGGCGGCCCAGGCCACCTCGAAGGCCACCGCGTCGGCAGCACCTCCCGATCGATCCTCGTAGAACTGCAGCCGCTCCCTCGCGAAGGCGCGCAGCTCGTCCTGGAAGGCGAGCTGATCCGATGGGGACATCCGTGCGGCGTAGGCGCGGACCTCGGCCTGACCCAGCGAGCCCTCCTCCAGGTAGCGCAGGCCGGCCTCGACGATGATGTCGACCATGGCGCGGACGTGCTCGTGGCGGTCCCTGCTCTGGTCCTCGTAGGCCGTTCCCTGCAGGTGGGTGTGGTAGCGGCCGTCCTCGGTCACGGCCGCGGCTCCGTCGGCGACCAGGCGGTCGAGGTGGGCCTGGATGACGGTCGACTCGGTGCCCAGGCCGTGGTCGCTCGCCCACTGGCGCTCGATCTGCGCGGCGGCGAGCGGGCCGTCCGCGGTCTGCAGGATGTTGAGCACCTGCATCCGCAGGGGCTGCCGCCGGTTGGGCTTGTCGTTGCAGAACACCCAGTTGCGCACGGTCGCCTCGGACACACCCAGCAAGCTCGCCACGAGTCGGTTCGACTCCCAGGTGTCCTGCAGCTCGCACACCTTGCGCGCCCGGGCGGTCTTGATGGCGGACGCCACCCCCGGCCCGCCCGGCCCTAGCGGACTGTAGGCGATGGAAGCCCACTTCTCGTGCAGCACGTCGAACATCTCGTAGTGCGGACTGCTGGTATCGACTCCCATCTCACCTCCCACAAGGTTGTGGCACGACCGTCGGAAGTCAGCCACAGATGCGCAGAGTCCTGCGCGCAGCCCCTGTTCACACGCCTTCACGCTCCAACGCAGGAGCGGCTCCGGGAGCAGACCGTCGACTGCCACAGAACGGGAGTGGCGGATCGGGCCAGAGCGTGCCACAAACCCTCCCCTTCGAGGTGTTTCGCATGCGACTGTCCCTCATCATCGGCGCGCTGGTGCTGGCTGGCTGCAACCCGGACGGCGGCCTGTCGGTCAAGAACGACCCTCCCGAGGTCGAGATCACGTCCCCGCAGGACGGCGCCGCCGTGCTCTCGGACACCCCGCTGACGCTGGCGATCGTGGCGGCAGACCTGGAGACTCCCGCGGAGAGCCTCACCCTGCTCGTGCAGTCCGACCAGGTCGGCCCGCTGAACGGGGAGCTGTCCTGGGCGGGCGATGTCGTCTCCCTCTCCCTGCCCGATGGCCTGCCCGCCGGGACCCACGTCATCGAGGCCAAGGTCCTGGACGAGGAGGGGGCCGACGCGTCCGACACCATCACCCTCGAGGTCACCGACAACCTGCCGCCGAGCGTCAGCTTCGTCGCGCCCGAGGATCTCGCCAAGGTCGCCGAGGGCCGCCTGGTCCGGGTCGAGGCCACCTTCGCCGACGACCGGGACGACCCCGCGGAGCTCGTGCTCGAGTGGGGCGGCGCCGCGGCCGTGGACGACGCGCCCGACAGCCCGGACTCCACCGGAGAGGCCACGTTCTACCTGGAGGATCTGGAGGTCGGCCAGCACATCCTGCGGGTCAGCGTCACCGACACCCTGGGGGCCACCGCCTCCTCCACCCTCGAGATCGAGGTGGTGCCGGACGCCGACGGGGACGGCTTCGTCTCCGCGGACAGCGGCGGCGACGACTGCGACGACTCCGATCCCAAGGTGCGCCCGGACGCCATCGAGGTCTGCGACGGCATCGACAACGACTGCGACGGGGCCACCGACGAGGACGACGCCGCGGACGCCAGCACCTTCTACGCCGACGTCGACGAGGACGGCTACGGCGACCCCGACAACACCCGCAGCGCCTGTGAGGCTCCCACCGGCTTCGTCGACATCGCCACCGACTGCGATGACCTGCGCGACCACAGCCACCCCGGCGCGGACGAGCTGTGCGACACCTTCGACAACGACTGCGACGGGGACGTCGACGAGGACGACAGCCTCGACGCCGGTACCTGGTTCGCCGACCTGGACGGCGACGGCTTCGGCGACCCGGCGAGCCTCACCCGCGCCTGCGCCGCACCGACGGACCACGTCGCCGACAACACCGGCTGCGACGACACCGAGAAGGAG
>CALATR010000734.1 GCA_937891875.1 uncultured Pseudomonadota bacterium
CCCCTGGAGCCAGGAGTAGCGTCTACGCGCACCGCCCGGCGCCACGGCTGGGCGGGTGCGTCGAACAGCTGTGGAGCTGGCGGGGAGCGCCGAGCCACCCGACCGAGCGCATCGTGCCCGACGGTGGGCTCCAGCTCCTGGTGAACCTGGCCGAAGACCGGCTCCACCACGTCGATCTCGACGGCACGGTGCATGCGCTGCCCGCAGCGATCGTGACGGGGGCGTTCGACGTGCCGTTCACCGTGCTCTCGGTCGATCAGCGCGACATCGTCGGGGTCGCCTTCGCCCCTGGAGGCGCCCGACCCTTCCTGGGCTGTCCGACCTCGGAGCTGCTGCGGGACAACGTGTCCCTGGCGGAGCTGTGGGGGCAGACGGCCACCGACGCCCTGCGCGAGGCGCTGTACCGGGCGCGCGATGATGGCGCCCGGCTCGATGTGCTGGAGCAGGCCCTGCTGGCCAGGCTGGTCGGTGCGCCCGGTGTCGAGCGGCGGGTGCGGGTGGGGACTCAGCTGCTCTGTCGAGCGCCGGACGTCGGGTGCGCGGCCGAGGCGGTGAATCTCTCCCGACGGGCGTTTACCCGGCTCTTTCGCGAGCACGTGGGCCTGGCTCCCAAGCGCTGGGGCCGCATCCAGCGGTTCAACCAGGCGCTGGACGGCCTCTTCACCGCCCCCGACCTCACGACCCTGGCGCTCGCCTGCGGCTACTTCGACCACGCCCACTTCAGCCGGGAGTTCGCGGACTTCGCCGGCACCACGCCGACCGCGGTGCTCGCGGGCCGCCGGAACGGTCACCACCTGGTGCTCGGGGGCTGAACCCGGTCGCCGGGCGAGCCGTCCGCAGGCTACGTCCCCGGCCGGGCTCAGGCGCGCCCGGTGGAGGCTCCATGAAGACCATCGGCGTGATCGGCGCAGGCACCATGGGACACGGGATCGCCCAGGTCTGCGCGATGGCCGGCTACACCGTCCGGCTGACCGACAACGACCCGGCGGGCCTGCAGCGTGGCCTGGACAAGGTCCGCTCCAACCTGGACAAGGGCGTGGATCGGGGCAAGGTCGACCCTGCCGTGCGCGACACCGCGGTGGCGAACCTGTCGGGGGTGCCCAGCATCGCGCTGGTCGCCGAGGGCGCCGATCTGGTGGTCGAGGCCGTGCCCGAGATCCTCGCGCTCAAGCAGCGGATCTTCGCCGAGGTGGCCGAGGTGGCCGGCGCTGACGCCATCCTGGGTACCAACACGTCCAGCCTCTCGGTCGGTGCCATCGCCAGCGCCGTGCCCCACCCGGAGCGGGTGATCGGCACCCACTTCTTCAACCCCGTGCACATCATGGCGCTGCTCGAGGTGATCGTCGCCGACGTCACCAGCAACGCCACCCTGTCCGCCATCCAGACGCTGGGCCAGCGGATCGGCAAGGAGGTCATCGTCGTGCGCGACGTGCCCGGCTTCGCCACCAGCCGCCTGGGCGTGTGCCTGGGCATGGAGGCGATCCGCATGCTCGAGGGTGGGGTCGCGAGCGCCGAGGACATCGACAAGGCCATGGTCCTCGGGTACCGCCACCCGGTCGGGCCGCTGAAGCTGACCGACATGGTGGGCCTGGACGTCCGCCTGAAGATCGGAGAATACCTGGCTAAGGAACTTGGTAACCCCGCGTTCGAGCCCCCGGCGTTGATGCGACGCATGGTGGCCGAGGGCAAGCTGGGCAAGAAGAGCGGCCACGGCTTCTACGACTGGAGTTGATCATGGGTGTCCCCGTCATCGTCGATGCCGTCCGCACGCCGGTCGGCCGCTTCCAGGGCGCGCTCTCGGGCGTGCGCCCCGATGATCTCGCCGCCCACGTGCTGAGGTCGCTGGTGGAGCGCACCGGCCTGGATCCGGCCACCGTCGACGAGGTCTTCCTCGGCTGCGCCAACCAGGCGGGGGAGGACAACCGCAACGTCGCGCGCATGGCCCTGTTGCTGGCCGGATTCCCCCAGCACGTGCCCGGCGTGACCGTCAATCGCCTGTGCGCCTCGGGCCTGTCCGCGATCAACCAGGCCTCGCGCATGATCCGCTGTGGGGACGCCCGGATCTGCGTGGCCGGCGGCGTCGAGTCCATGAGCCGGGCCCCGCTGTCGATGCCCCGCGGGGTCACCCACCCAAAGGCCGGCAACGTCACCGCCTGGGACACGACGCTGGGCTGGCGCTACCCGAACCCGGCGATGGAAGCCCTCTTCCCGCTCGAGGCCATGGGCATGACCGCCGAGAACCTGGTCGCGCAGCACGGCATCAGCCGGGAGGATCAGGATCGCTTCGCCTACCACAGCCACCGCAAGGCGATCGAGGCGCAGGAGGCGGGCTGGTTCGACGCGGAGATCACGCCGGTGACGGTGAAGTCCCGCCGCAAGACGACCGTGGTCGACGCGGACGAGAGCCCGCGCAGCGACACGTCCATCGAGGCGCTGGCCAAGCTGCGGGCGGTCTTCAAGGACGGGGGCTCGGTCACGGCCGGAAACAGCTCGCCGCTCAATGATGGTGCTGCCGTCGTGCTGATCTGCGACGAGCAGGTCGCCGCGGAGAACGGCTGGAAGCCCCGCGCGCGGATCCTGGCCTCGGCGAGTGCGGGCGTCGATCCTCGGATCATGGGCATCGGACCCGTTCCCGCCACCCGCAAGGCGCTGCAGCAGGCCGGCCTCACCACGTCCGACATCGACGTGTGGGAGCTCAACGAGGCCTTTGCCTCCCAGTCCCTCGCCGTCATCCGTGAGCTGGGCCTGGACGAGGGGGACGTCAACCTGCACGGCGGCGCCATCGCGATCGGACATCCGCTGGGGTGCAGCGGGGCGCGGATCCTCACCACCCTGCTCGGCGTCATGGACCGCGTCGAGGCCCGCCGTGGCGTCGCCACCCTCTGCGTCGGTGTCGGCCAGGGTGTCGCGACGATCGTGGAACGCATCGACTGACCCATGGTCTAGGATCCGAGCACCCTCCGCAGGAGTCGCCCGTGTCCGACGCCCAGCTGCTCGCCGCCCTCGCTGCCACCGCCCGGATCGCCGGCCTCGCGGGCCTCGCGCTCACCGCGGTCGCCTGCAAGAAGGACAGCCCCGCCCCCGAGGTGACGGCCCAGCCGGCGCCGTCCGAGGTGACGGCCGAGATGCCCGCCGAGCCCGCCGTCGCCGAGGGGCGCGTCGAGCCCGCCATCACCCCGCCCGACGGGGTCGATCTGGCCGGACTGAAGGACGGCGAGTGGACCGACGCCGAGCGCGCCTACTGCACGGAGGTCACGGCGAAGGAGCTGGGCGACACGGAGTTTGGCGCCGGGATGGAGACCGACGGCAAGCTCGCGGCGAAGACCTCGGAGGAGGCGATCGCCTGCTGCGCCGGGTACGGCACCATCGACGTCAACGCCGCCCGCTGGGGCTGCTGTGCGGTGCTCGACGATGAGGTGGAAGCCAAGTTCATCGCCTGCACCCCGTGGGGTCCGCCCGCGCCGCCCGCGATGGCCTAGGGGACTGCCCGACGGTCCGCTGGCAGCCTGTGCTGCAAAGCCAGCACGGTGAGCCTCCGCCTCCGGTCTCGCTACGCGGCCCGACGGTCCGCTAGTAGACCCAGATCTCCGCGTCGTAGCAGACGCCGGCGGTGATGTCCTCGCAGGTCTCTCGCTGCAGGCAGCTCTTGTGATCGCCGAACCGGTCGCGCAGGGCGTCCTGCTCGGTGTCCTCGTACTCCCGCTGCTGGAAGACGCAGGAGGCCTCGCACTCGTCGAGGGTCACCCGATCGCTGTCGAGCTCACACCCGGTGAGCTTGCGGCAGGCCTGACGGCAGGTCGGCTCACAGGCCGTGGCCAGCAGGGCGATCGCGGCGAGCCCGACCAGCAGCAGGCTGCGCCCGGCCGCAGCGAGCGGTTCGGGACGCGCGCGGCTCATCAGTTGATGCCGCCGCCAGGGCAGAAGCCCTTGTTGATGTCGTCGCAGGAGGTCTCCATGACGCACTGCATCCATGATGCCGCCTGCGCCTCGTTCTTCAGCTCGAACGTCGTGGAACGGTCGACCGAGTTGAGATCGTCCGGGTCGTAGCCGTCCAGGTCGCCGTTGGTGCGCAGGGCGTTCTCACACTCGATGGTGCAGTCCTGCGCGGCGTCATCGTCGACGAGACCGGCGCCGAAGTTGCACTGGTCGTCCCGGTAGGCCTTCTGACAGGCGTTCTGGCAGGAGAGCACGTCTCCGCAGGCGCTCAGACCGACGGTGAGGGCGATGAGCCCGGTGACGAACACACCGCTGGCAGCAGGGAGAGACGGGAACAGGCGCATGCGGGATCCTCGCAGCACGGGAGTCGCGGCAAACTAGCAGCGTGTGCGGCCAGCCCGCAACAGTGCTGACGTAGCGCTGACCATCCGGGACGCCGTGGAGTGGGCCCGAGGCGGGCTACGCGCGCAGGATCCGACCGTCGGACAGGCGGAAGCCGTCGGGCAGGCTCTGGGCCAGGGCGGCCTCGCTCTCTCCCACGGGCCAGCGGTGCTGGGCCATGACCTCGCACACCCGGACGCGCAGTCGGTTGCTGTCCTCCTCCGGGTTGGTGAGGATCGTGAGCAGGGGCTGTGCGCCGGACTCGTCCTTCTGTGCGGCGATGACCTCCGTCGCGGCGTAGCGGACGCCCTCGTCGAAGTCGTCCAGGAACGGGGCCGCCTGCTCGATCGCGTCGTCGTGGCGGCGATCGGCGAGCCAGATCAGCACGGCCTTCTTCTTGGCGGGCTTGAAGTCGTTGCCGTCCTTGCGCTCGATCGCCAGGATCTCGTATGCAGCCTGGATCGCGGCTTCTTCACCCTGGAGCCGCTCCAGCAGCGCAAGCGGACGAGCGACCGCGCTGCACTGGCGCAGCCAGACCCGGGCCGGCTCCACGCTCTTGTCGCCCAGCTCGACCAGAAGATGGAAGAGCTGGTCCTTCTCGCCCTGGTCCTTGAGGTGGTGCTCCAGCTGCATGTCGAAGCGGGACAGCAGTCCCAGGATCGCCTGGGGGGTGCCGTGCTGGGCGAGCCAGGCGGCGGATCCTTCCCGATCCTCGGGCTGGGCGTCCCGGTTCGTCAGCCGCCGCACGTGCTTGGCGATCTTCTTCTCGGGGCTGAGCATGAAATCGAACAGGCCCATGGGATCGACCTCCTTGGCCGGCCCGCATGTAGTGCCGAGGTTGCGAGCGGCAAGGGCGAGGGTCCATCGAGACCGACGACCACGGGCGTGACGGGCAGGTGAGGTTTCCGTTGACGGTGTCTGGACGTGGCTGGTACAACATGCGCCTGCACTTTCAGACTTGCGTCTGCTTCCCCCCATGGAGTCCTGGATGCGCACCGCCTTCCTGACTGCCCTGACCACGCCGGTCCTCCTGCTCGCCGCTTGCAACGGCGACCCCATCGTCAACCAGAACGCGGCCCCGGTCGCGTCCGTGGGTGACGACATCGAGCAGCCGGCGAACCTGAACGTGTTCCTCGACGGCCGTACCTCCTACGATGAGGACGGTGACGAGCTCACGTTCTTCTGGTCCATCGACCATGCCCCCGAGGCCAGCGAGCTGGCGGATCGCGCCAACCCCTTCACGCCCAACCGTGGCTCCGACGCGTCCACCACGTCCTTCCAGCCGGATGCGCAGGGCGTCTACGTCGTGGAGCTCGTGGTCTTCGACGGCCTCGTCTACAGCGACCCCGTCTACAACATCGTCACCGCGGGCGATCCGACCGAGGCCCCCGTGGCCATCGCCGGCAACGACCAGACGCTCGCCTTCGGTGAGACCGCCAGCCTCGACGGCGGCCAGTCGCAGGATCCGCTCGGCGGGCTGCTGCAGTACGACTGGTTCCTGGTCGACAAGCCCTACAACTCGGACCTGAACCGCGACTCGGTCACCAGCGGCGACCAGAAGTCGGCCAGCTTCACCGCCGATGTTCCCGGCGACTACGGCATCGCCCTCATCGTGTGCAGCCGTCAGGCCTGCTCCGAGGCGGACAAGCTGACGCTGTCCTTCGAGGGTGACAACCAGCCGCCCGTCGCCGATGCCGGCGGTGACTTCGACGCCGAGGACTGCCTCTCCGTCTCGCTGGACTGCGGCGGATCGGACGATCCCGACAACGACCTGCTGTTCTACTGGTGGACCATCCAGGGCGTGCCCGAGGGCTCCGACGTCGACAACCGCTTCATCACCAACCAGAACGCGGCAGATCCGGACGTCTTCTTCGACATCGCGGGCGAGTACAAGCTCTCCTGCTCCGTGTTCGATGGCAAGGCCTGGTCCCGCCCCGACACCATCACGGTGGACGTCGCCGAGCGCTCGTTCAACGAGAACCCGGTGGTCGACCTCGGCGATGACATCTTCGTCGACTACGGCATCACCGACGGCGAGCAGGAGCGTCCCAACGCCTGGTCCCCGCTCATCACCACCTGCGACAAGGTCGGTGAGGGCGTGCCGCCGGTCGAGATCGACCCGGTGGTGACCGACGCCGATGGCGATGGCTTCACGGTGTTCTGGGAGGTCATCCGCGACAGCAAGGCGCGCCTGCTGTCCCGCCCCGAGTCCATGCTGGGCATCATCAAGACCCCCAACATGGCGCCGGACAAGCTGGGCATCACCCAGGACGTGAGCTTCGTGCAGATGACCGCCACCGACTGCACGGGCGGCAAGGGCAAGGACGAGGTCGAGATCGTGACCCAGGTCGACTGCGTCCTGAAGTAGGTTCGAGCGCGACTTCCAAGAGGATTTCGCGCGCGATCGATTTCCCGCTGGCACCCCGAGTGGGGGGGCATTAAACCGGCGGAGCTTTCCGCGGATGTGGCGGAATTGGTAGACGCGCAGGATTCAGGTTCCTGTGGGGTAAAACCCGTGGGGGTTCGACTCCCCCCATCCGCATTACAGACGCCGGACCTTCGGGTCCGGCGTCTGTTCGTTTGGGGTAGCATCCGGTGCACGCGCGCTGAACGGAGCCCGCTTGGACCCCAACCCGACTGACGCCCCCGTCGACGCAGCCACCGCGGCGGAGGCGACCGCAGCCACCGATCCCACGGCTGTGGTGGATCCGACGGCTGCGGCGGAAGCGCTCGCCACCTCCGATCCGACCGCCGCCACCGAGGGGCTGTACGGGCTGCTGATCCAGGCCTTCCCCGATCTCCAGCCCTGGCTGCTGGATCCGCTCTTCGAGGTGCTGTTCGGCGTCACCGTCGGACCCACCCTGCCCAACCTCATCCAGGGTCTGTTCTGGCTGTTCATGGCGGGCTTCGCCTGGTGGATGGTCGGCTACCGGACCAAGGACGCCGACGTCGACGGGGCTCCGGTCCTGTTGCGGATCAGCGCGCTGATCCTCCGCATCGCTGCAGTCTCGCTGTGCCTGCTGCTCGCCGTCGAGCTCCTCGGCATCCTGTCCAGCCGGGACCTGGTCGCCGCGATCGGCAAGGTGTTCGACGCCAAGATCACCCACCTCGGCGACTCCGACGTCACCGTCAGCACGCTGGTCATCCTGATCGCCGTCGTGGTGGGCACGTTCTGGGGCACCAGCGTGCTGGCGAAGTGGAGCACCCAGGCGCTGAAGGACCGCGGGGTCGACACCTCGGGCACCATCGGCGTGCTGCTCAACCTGGGACGCTACGTCTTCATCATCGTGGGCCTGGCGATCGCGCTGACGACGGCAGGCATCGACCTGACGGCCCTGTTCACCCTGGGGGCGGTCTTTGCCGTCACCATCGGCTTCGCCCTGCAGAACATCTCGCAGAACTTCGTCAGCGGCATCATCCTGCTGGTGGAGGGCGCCATCCGCCCGGGCGACGTGCTGGAGGTCGAGGGGCGCGTCGTGCGGGTCGTCAAGATGGGCGTTCGCTCGACCGTCGCGCGGACCATGGACGACGAGGACCTGATCCTGCCCAACGCCCTGCTGGCCCAGGGCACGGTGAAGAACCTGACCATGATCGACGACGCCCTGCGCATCAAGGCGACGGTGTCGGTGGCGTACGAGTCGGACCTGGACGAGATCAAGGGGGTGCTGGAGCGGGCGGCGTCCCAGGTGCGCGACCCGAGGGCCCCGAAGGAGCCGGTCGTGCTCCTGCAGAGCTTCGACGACTCGGGGATCACGTTCGACACCTTCGTCTGGATCAGCGACCCCTGGCTCGCGCCGAAGATGCGCTCGGACCTGCGCTTGTCCATCTGGCGCAGCTTCCGGGACGCGGGCGTGGTGATCCCGTTCCCACAGGTCGATGTGCACATGGACCCGGTAGAGTGGGTGAACCAGGAGCGGCCGGTCGCCTGAAGCCGTGCGGGAGCACGACGTGGGTGTCCCGATCGGGCCGTCCGGTCGAGGATGTCGTCGTCGACGAGCCCGTCGCAGGCGTCACCGGATGTCTTGGCACGTCACGTGCAACCAGATCCTGTCGTAGGACCGTCGTTGATGGAGGGACCGATGCGCACGCGAACCACCCCCTGGCTCCTGGTCGGGCTGCTGGCCCTGGTGGGCTGCTCGGACGCCGGCTTCGCCGACTACGGCGGCGACACCGATGCGGACGGCTGGGGCGCAGCGGACGACGACACCGACTTCGACACCCAGCCGCCGGAGCAGGAGGACGACGACTTCCTCGCCCTGCCGCCGTCGCAGACCGACGTCTACGTCTTCGTCGCCAACCCGAACCGCAACACGGTCACCCGGATCGACGTGTTCAGCCTGGACGTCAAGACCGTCGAGGTGGGCGCGGATCCGCGGCTGGTGCGGGTGACCCCGGACTACGACTACGCGGTCGTCTTCAACCGCGGCGGTGACAGCGTCAGCATCGTGGACTCGACCACCCTCGAGGTCTGGACCACGCCGGTCCGCGACAACTACAACGCCATGCGCATGTCCCACGACGGCGCCTGGGTCGGGCTCTTCCACAGCCAGGCGGCGGAGCAGCCCGACGATCCGCCTCCCGACGGGCTGCAGTCCTTCAACGAGGTCAGCTTCGTCTCGGTGCCGGACGGCGTGCACCACCCGATGGCCGTCTCCTTCAACCCGCGGGACATCCAGTTCTCCGAGGACGGCACCCTGGCGGTCGTGGTCGCCGACGAGGCCCTGTGGCTGGTCGATCTGACCCAGGAGGTGCTGGTTCCGCAGCGGGTGGCCGTCGGCAGCGAGCTGGACCCGCCGGCCGCGGAGGAGGTCGTGCTGTCACCGTCCGGACAGTACGCCTTCGTCCGGCAGTTTGGCGCGGATGACCTGCTGGTGGTCGACCTGGGCACCGGTGGGCTCGACCGCCTGCCGGTGGGCGCGGGACCGACCGACCTGGACCTCACCCCGGACGGGGCCAGCGCGGTGGTCGTCTCGCGCACGTCCGGCCAGGTGTGGGTGTACACCGCCGACCAGCCCCAGCTGCCGCCCCGGGTGCTCGACCTGCCGGAGCCCCTGAGCGCCGGCTCGGTCATCTTCGACCCCTACGGGGACCAGGCCGTGCTCTTCACCACGGCCACCAACACGACCGCGTACGCCATCTGGGACATGCAGACGGACGACGTCGTCGTGCACGATCTGGTCAAGCCGGTGCGTGCCATGGCCGTGACCCCGACCGGCGAGAGCCTGCTGGTCCTGCACAGCGAGGCGGTCGCGCCGGACACGGTGCCTGGCTCGGTGTGGGACACGCCGTGGGCGATGTCGCTGGTCTCGCTGGACCCGACCAACTACCGCGAAAACCCGATCAAGCTGCCGGCCGAGCCCATGGGCTTCGCCAACGCCGGGGACGGGCTCAACGGCTACTTCATCATGGACGGCGTCACCTCGCTCGTCGAGATCGACTACGTCACCCTGCTCTACACGGAGATCCGCCTGAAGAGCGTGCCGGTCTTCGTGGGCGTGCTGCCCGATCTCGACGACGAGGACGGCATGCGGCCGCCCGCCTGGGCCAGCCAGGAGCACCCGCTGGGGCGGATCAGCTTCTACCACCCGCCGGGCTCGGAGAACGGCCCGGGCGACGGGGAGCGTGGCCGGCTGGAGACCATCACCGGCTTCGAGCTGAACAGCCGGATCGAGGAGTGATCATGCGCACCGCGATCCTCCTCTCCCTGGCGCTCGGCCTCGGCGGCTGCGGCTGGGATCTGCCCGACAACCACCGCTACGCGGTGGGGCCGCTGTGGGATGCCGCCGACGTCGCCCCGGTCGGTGACGGCGTCTACGTCAGGCTCGCCGCCGGTGGGCAGCTTGTGCGGGTCCGTCCCGACGGCGCCACGGTGGTCGACCTTGGGGTCGGCAGCGTCGAGCACATGCAGCCCACGCCCGACGGCAGCAAGCTGGTGGCGTTTGTCCGATACTACAGCTGCGAAGCGCCGGATCCGCGAGAGATCCGCGGCGTGAAGCGGGTGGAGGACTGCCCCGGCGAGTACCTCGACGTGCGCTCCGAGGTCACCGTGGTCGAGGACGGCGACAGCGGCGCGGTCGTCGCGACCCGCATCCCGGTCGACACCCACTACAACGCGGTCACCTTCAGCGCGGACAGCCGCTGGGCCATCGCCTGGCTCGACGCCTCGCTGGGCCTCGACCTGGACCGGGTGGGCGTGGTCGACCTGACCAGCGTGCTCGTGCTGGACCTCGCCGGCAGCGGCGCCGAGGCCGCGACCCCGGTCAGCGTCGGCTTCGGTGCCGACCGGGTGCTGTTCACCGAGGACGGCAGCCGCGCGATCGTGCTGTCGAAGGACGCGGTCGCCTCGGTCGACCTCACCGGTGACGCCCCCCAGCGCGGCACCCGCTACCCCCTGACCCTCGACGCCGACCAGCAGATCACCCCGGTGGGCGTGCAGCTGACCCAGGACGGCCAGTACGCGCTCATCACCGCTGCCGGTCAGGACGACCTCTACGCCCTGCGCCTGTCCCGCCCGGCGATCAACCTGATCAGCCTGTCGGGCTCGCCCGCGGCCATGGCGCTGGTTCCCGACCTCAACGACGACGAGGTGCCCGAGGACAAGACCGTCATCGTGCACGGGGTGACCCCGGTCGTGGACGTGGTCGACCACGACACCTTCGACGTCGAGAGCTTCGAGCTCGACGAGGGCATGAACCGCATCGCCCAGGCGGGTCGCCGCTCGGTGCTGTGGTCGAACGCCGGACAGAAGGACATCTACGTCCTCGACCACGACACCGACGAGCTGGTCGAGCTGCGCCTGGAGAACCCGGCGGTCGACCTGCAGATCACGCCGGACCAGCAGTTCGCCGTGGCTCTCACCCGGCCAGAAGGCAGTTTCTCCGAAGATCTCCAGGGACTCTACGACCGCTCGCCGGTGCTCGAGATCCTGGAGATCGGCAGCGATCGCGGCGGCAGCTCCGCGGCCAAGCTGCTCGACGGGCTGGGCGTGGGCATGGCCTTCGACCAGAGCGACACCCGGCTCGACCTGCTCGTGCTGCAGCAGGACCAGGACTACCTCTACCAGCTCGACCTCTACACCGACCGGCACGAGGAGATCGACATCACCGCGCCTCCCGTGGACATCGGCACCCTGCCCGCCGGAGGGTTCTGGATCTCCCACGACGCGGGCCTGGGCCTGATCAGCTTCTACGACCCCCAGACGGGCGAGCTGTCCGAGGTCGGTGGCTTCGCCGCCGCTGGCTGGCGCGACGGCACCCTGCTCGAAGACGCCGAGGAGGGCGAATGAGCCGCCGCATCCCTGTCCTGCTCGCTGCCCTGGGTGTGCTCACCGGAGCCGCCCACGCCACCGAGAACGAGCACGAGCTGGCCCTGGACGCCGGCCTGGTCACGATGAACGAGGAGGCGATGCGCGTCTTCGCCCCCCACAGCGTCATGCCGCTCGTGGGCGTGCGCGCGGGCTACGCCCTCGACGACCGCTTCTCCCTGGTCGCCGGCCTGCACACCGGCCAGCGCGGCCTTCAGATCACCGACCGCGCGGACTCGACCGAGCTCTTCCGCACCGCCTACCGCGCGAGCACCCTGACCGCGGCCCTCAAGGTGGACGAGGACGTCGTCGATGGCTTCGCGCCCTACGTGATCGCCGGCGTGGTCGGCCACCTCGGGTTGGTCCGCCTCGACGACGACCCGACCCGCCGCGACCACCCGGGCCAGCTCCGCCGCTCCGCGCTCAGCGTCGGCGCCACCGCGGCCGCTGGCGCCCAGTTCCGCTTCGGCACGGTCGACCTCAAGGTCCGCCCCACGCTCTCCTTCGAGCTGGGCTGGCAGGGCGTGCTGAACCACCGCTACGACGGCGGCGGCGACGACATGCTCCCGCTCGGCTACAGCGGGGTGTCGTTCAAGGGCAGCGCCGGCGTGTTGTTCTAGCGATCCGCTCGCAGACAGACCGTTGCTTCGGGCAGGCCTGGCGTCCGGTCGCGGGCCGGCCGTTGCTTCGTGCAGAGCGGTGGCGGGGCGGTCTCCAGTCTCCAGTCTCCAGTCTCCAGTCCTCGCACAGCCCGGGCATGGAGTTGCGGCATGGGTGCGGCCGTCGAGCGGCGATGCTTCCAGCGTCGTCGCGGCCGTTGTTGCGCAGGCCGGACGGCCTTGGGGACTGACGCATCGATGCGCG
>CALATR010000735.1 GCA_937891875.1 uncultured Pseudomonadota bacterium
CCCGCGCGGTCGACTGGACGAACTGGTGATCGCGACGATGGCCCGTCTCGCCCTGCTCGGCGCGCTGCTGATCGGCCCCACCGCTGCCCTCGCCGAGGATCCCCCCGAGGTCCCAGACGCGGACGAGCGCGACGTGGGCGAGGTCGATCTCACCGAAGCCCCGTCCCCGAGCGCCCACCCGGTGCCCGTGCTCGACGCCGAGGTCGCGACCGGGCTCTTGCTCTACGCAGACGGCCTCGGCATCGCACCGCGGGTCCAGCTGGGCCTCGGGGTCACGCCGACCGCCCTCGGATCGCGCCTGCGCCTCGCCGCCGAGGTCGGCTGGGCCAGCCCCAACGCCTCGGGATCGGTCGAGGATCCCCGCTTCTCCGAGCCCGTGCCCTGGTCGCTCACCATGCACCGCCTCGACCTCGGGCTGGGCGCCTACGGCTCGCTGCTCGGTCCCCAGGCCGACCTCGACGTGGAGCTCTTCGCGGTCCCCCGCATCGCCATGCTCTACACCCGCGCCCGGACCGGCGAGGACGGTGCGGTCATCGGCCACGCCCAGGAGACCGTCGCCCGCGGGGTGCTCTGTGTGGGTGCCGGCGTCAGCGGCCCGGTCGGCCCCGGCGAGCTGGCCGCTCATGTGGGCGTGTCCCTGTCCGATCAGGACGGCGTGCTCGCCGGCGACACCGGCACCGTCGCCCCGTTCCTGATGCTCCGCTACCGCCACACCCTGCTCGAGCGCCGCTGAGGCCCTGATGCGCACGCTGTCCATCCTGCTGCTGCTCACCGCCTGCTCCGAGTACGGGCTGGGCCTCGATCCGGACGCCGTGCCCGATCCCCGACCGGACATCGACGTGCAGCCCGGGCGGCTCGATCTCGGCAGTGTCGACCTCACCGTCGGCAGTGCCGAGGGCACCCTGCAGATCCGCAACACGGGCCTGGGCCGCCTCACGGTGGACTCGCTGACCATCCTGGATGAGAGCCCCTTCTCGCTGGTCGAGGACCCGGCCCCCTTCCAGCTCGGCGAGGCCGAGACCCGGGAGATCCGCGTCCGCTTCGACGCCAGCGCGCCGGGCAGCAGCGAAGGCGTACTGCGGATCCTGTCCGACGATCCCGACGAGTCCGGGGTCGACGTGCCGCTGTCCGCCCGGGCGCGCGGTCCGTGGCTCACCGTCGAGCCCGCCACCCACGACTTCGGCACCTCCCCCGTCCCCTGCGAGAAGGAGGTCGACGTCATCCTGCAGAACCTGGGCGACGCGCCGCTCACGGTGGACGCGGTCGACTGGGAGCACGACCCCGACCTGCACCTCCAGCTGGAGCGCGAGCCCCCGTTCGAGCTCGGCCCCGCCAGCTACGTCGTCGCGACCGTGCGTCTGCGGCCGACCGCCGAGGGCGACGTGTCCGGCGCGCTGACCGTGCGCTCGACCGACCCGCGCGGACCCCAGGTGGCGACCCAGACCGCCGAGCGCAGGGGCGCCGGCAGCCGCCGCGACGCGATCGCCATCCCCGCGGATCCGCCGGTGGACCTGATCATCGCCGTGGACCGCTCCGCCTCGATGGAGGACGACGCCGAGCGCCTGGCCGACAGCTTCGGCGAGTTCGTCGCGACCCTGGGCGCGGTCACCGACAACTGGCACCTCGGGGTCGTCACCCTCGATGGCGGCTGCTTCAACGAGGGCACGCTCACCACGCGGACCCCCGACTACGAGGGCGCGTTCGCGCGGGCGGTGACGACCGGCGAGGACCGCGACATCGCCGACGACGAGGCCCTGTTCAGCCTGGTCGACCGGGCGATCGCCAACACCGCACCCGGCCGCTGCAACGCCGGCTTTCGGCGACCCGACGCCGCCCTGCACATCATCGCCATCACCGACGAGCCCGAGCGCAGCACCGACCGCGCGTCCTCGCTGACCTGGGACCACTTCGTCGCGCGCTGGCGGGCCGAGGTCGCGGCCCCCACCCTGCTCAAGATCTCCGGCGTGGTCGACCTCGGCGGGTGCGGTGACGGCGCCGACGGCTACGCCCAGGCCATCGCCGAGACCGACGGGATCGCCCTGTCGATCTGCAGCAGCGACTGGAGCGACACGGCGAGCAGCCTGGCCCGGGCGACGCTGACCCGCACGCTCACGGTGGAGCTGTCCGAGGATCCGGTCCCCTCCACGATCCGGGTCGCGGTGGACGGCGAGACGCTGGAGGACGGCTGGGTGTACGACGCCGCCGCCAACGCGGTCATCGTCGATGCCCAGCCGGTCGGAGCCGAGCTGGAGGCGCGCTACATCGTGGCGGGAAACTGCCCTTGAACGCCGCTACCTGACCACGGTCACCATGACGGCACCGTAGGGGCCCATCGTGTCGAGGATGCGGTCGACGTTGTCGGAGCCGTCGGGCGCGCGGCCGGTGCGCCAGGCCAGGTTCAGGTCGAACCAGGCGTGCTTGCTGACGTGGTACTGGCCGAACCAGGTGACGTCGTCGAAGATCCGCCGCTGGGCGCCTCCCTTGGGCATGCTGTCGAGGTGCGAGCCGGCGAGGCCCACCTCCCAGGTGCCGGCGAAGCGCTTGCTGACGAGCCCGGTGAGGCCCCAGGCGGTGCCCTCCCCCGCCGTGACGCGGGTGCCGCCCTTGAACGGCGGGCTGACGCCCAGGTCGATCATGCCGTCGGCCACGACGAGCTCGGTGCGCGCGCGCACGCCGCTGTGGCGGAGCTGCAGGCCGCCCCCCGCGCGGGTGCGGCGGAAGGTGGTGTCCTCGTCGACCCGCCGCATGCCGCTGGTCGCCCAGGCGTAAGCGGCGAGCTCGTCGCGGAAGGGGCTGCGGCGGGGGCTGTCGAACAGGCGCGCCACCTGGACCCGCCCGGTGAGGTCGACGCCCGGCTCGACGCGGCCCAGCTCGACGGTGCCGTTGCTGACCATGCCGGCCCAGGAGACCTCGGTCTTCTGGACGAGGTGGCTGCCGAAGGCCTGGGCGCCGACGTCACGGAAGCCGTTGATCCGCCCGCCCACCGTATCCCGCTCCATCAGCAGCCGACCGGCCACCGGGCTGAAGCGCACGAGATCGGTGGTCAGGTGAAACGCCTCCAGGGACTCGTCGGCGAGCGGCAGCTTGAACTGTCCGACCCGGAGTGCCGTGCCCGCCGGCCCGGCGAGGGTCACAGACGCGTCCATCAGGCGGGGTCGCCAGCCGTCCGCGGACGTCGTGAGCGGGTTCTGGCCCAGCTCCACCGCGACGTTGGTCGAGATGCGACCGTCGGTCTCGGGGATGACGCCGCGGAAGCCCGCGCGCACCCGCCGCAGGGTGATCTTCGCGGTCCCGTCGGCCCCCGGCACCTTGTTGAACGCGGCGATCTGGCCGTTGTAGGGCTCGAGATCGCCGGTCAGACCCTCGACGGGCCGGGCGAGGAAGGCCTCGGCGGAGATCTGCACGAAGCCCGCCGCCCGCAGCCTCGACTTGTCGGGGTCGTCGGGCTCGGTGCCCTGGATGGCGAGCCAGTCCGCCGCCTGTGCCGTGCTGGACAGCATCAGCAGCGAGAAGAGCACGGAGCGCATCAGCGAGCCCCCAGCTTCACACCGTCGATCGTCTCGCCGTAGTGGCAGTCGTGGCCGTGGAAGCGCGCGTCGGTGTCCTTGCCGGTCTCGGCGAAGCGCGGATCCTGGGGACGGGGCTTGCTGTTGATGTAGGAGGCGACGTCCCAGGCGTCCTGGTCGGACAGGGAGCCCGCCTGGCCCAGCGGCATGTTGGCCTGGATGAAGCCCGCTGCCGTGTTGACCCGGTGCATGCCCGCACCCCAGTTGTAGCTCTTGTCGCCCCACAGCGGCGGGAAGACGACCTCGCTCTCGGCGCGCACGCCCTGGCCGTCCTCGCCGTGGCAGACCACGCACTTCTCGGCGTAGACCCTGGCACCTCGGGTGGGATCCGCCGGCTGGGCGGGGTCGGCCACGGTCGGATAGCCGCGGCCGGGCATGGTGGCGCCGGTCGGAGCGCCGGTCGCGAGCCAGTACATGTAGGCCTGCAGGTCGGTCAGGCGGGGGTCGCCGGCTTCAGGGGCCACGCCCGACTCGGAGTGGGGCGCGTCCAGGCTGTAGGTGAAGCAGCCGCGCAGGCGCTCCTCCATGCTGTTCACATGGTCGTTCTTCTTGCGGTAGGCGGGGTACTTGACCCACGCCCCCCACATGGGCGCGCTGTCCGCACGGCGGCCGTCGTCGAGATGGCAGTTGGAGCAGGACAGGTCGTTGCCCATGTGCTCGCCCATCACCGACTTCGTGTCCGTGAAGATGACCTCGCCGCGGCGCACGGCGTCACCGAAGGCGCCTTCTGGGTAGGCGCCACGCGGGGGCGGCGTGAACTTCGAGAGGTCGCCGGGCGGGGCGGGCGGGAGCTCGGCCTGGAAGTCGACCCGCTCCTTGGGCGCGTCGGGAGCGGCGTCCGCGGGAAGGGCCGGG
>CALATR010000736.1 GCA_937891875.1 uncultured Pseudomonadota bacterium
ATCGCCACGATCCGCAGGATCGGGTGCAGCACCACGAAGTAGGGCTCTTCGCGGTGGCGCCAGCGGTCGCGGACCTCGTGCTCGCGGCGGTAGCGGCGGTCGGGATCGGGGTCGGGGGGCACGTCGCTGGCGACGTACATGACCCCGGCTGCGGCGGCCGCGTCCTGGAAGCGGAAGGGGTCCTGCAGGGTCAGGATCTGGCGGGACTGCACCCCGGTCGACGTCGAGCTGGGGAAGTCGTACAGCCAGGCCTCGTCGCCGCGCTCCTCCTCGATGGTCGCCCGAAATCGGCGTAGATCACCGACTGTGGGGACGTCGTCGTCCGGGTTGGCCCACCAGGTGGTCATGATGGTCAGGTCCGGCGCGGTCTCGTCGCGGCCGTCCGTCCACTCGGGCAGGTCGTCGAGCCAGTCCAGCTGGGGCTCACCCATGTCGCCGACGACCAGCAGCACGGTGTCGCCGCAGAAGTGGGTCAGCCGCACCCGATACGCGTGGTGGTCGAGCAGGCTGAAGTCGCGGGTCCGGCCGAGCTGATCCGCACCCAGCTCGTCGTCCCACAGCTGCTCGCCCGCGCTGTCGGCCACCAGCTGCTCACCGGCGCGGGAGCACTCGGACGTCGGGTACTCACCGCCGCCTTCGTAGGGGCCGTGATCTCCGATGCAGGCGGCGAGCGCCGGGATGAGCGGAAGCATCCATCTCACTCCTGGCTCCTAGCCCGGCCACGACGGGCCTCAAGCGGAGCGTGTTCTGTGCCGAAGTCCCGGCGGTCCCCTGCGTGTGCCGCGGGGTCGGGAGTGCAGATGATCCGCGTCCACCGTGCCTTGGGTCGAGCCATCGTCGTGCAGGTCAGCGCGTCGGTCCAGACCCTCGACGTGCTCCGCTTCCAGCAGGAGCTCTCTTCCCAGCTGCGCCGACTCGGGGATCCGGCGATCCTGCTCACCGATCTGCGCGATCTCCACGGGGTCGATCCCGATGCCGGGCGCATGCTCCGCGCCATGCTCGCCTCGCCCGCCCTGGTGCTGCGCCACGCGATCCTGGTCAAGCCCGAGACCGCCGGTGCAGACATCGCCGCTGGGGTCGTGCTCGCCCGCGGTGGCAGCTGGACCATCTGCAGCTCCGAGGCCCAGGTCAGCGATGCCCTGCGCGGCGTCGCGACCCCCGCCGAGCTGCACACCGCCCGCGCTCTGTTCCACGAGCGCAAGGCGGCGTAAGAACCTCGATCCTCATGGGTCGCGTCGGGTACCCCTGCGATCCGCTCCAGCACGGCGTGGTCGGGCAAGCGGCCCACCACGCGCCGCGTACTGCTCCAGAGTCCTCTTGCAAGCTCCCTGCTCGCCGGGTTGAATTCCGCGTTGCAGGATGCGGAGGAACTCCATGGCGGCGGTGCTGCCACCTGATGACGCCCAGGCGCTCGGCGCCGATCTGCGCACGGTCGTGGTGCTGCTCACTGGAGTGCGCCTGCCCGAGTCCGTCTGCGTCGCGCACGTCGAGACCGTGCTCGAGGGCGGCGACTCGCCCGTGCAGGAGGCGGTCGTCTACCTGCTCGCCACCCACCTGCTCGCCCTGGGGGAGCGGGCGATGCTCGACAGCCTCGCCTGGCGCTGGCTCTCCGCCCGGGACGGAGCCCGCCACTGGACGGTGCGTCGGGCCGCCGATGCCGTGCGTCTCGGGATCTTTGCCGTCGAGAGTGGCTGGGCTGGCCCGCTGCTGCGCCGGCTCGTCACCCTGGTCGGCATCTCCCGCGCCACCCCGGTCTGGGTCGATCTGACCGACCTCGCCCGCACAGGGGGACGCCACGCCGAGCGCCTGCGCCCGCTGCTCTTCCGCACCGACCTGTGGGACCTGCACGACCCCTGCCGCGCCGCCGCGCTGACCGCCCTGGGTGGCGCCCACGAGCTGCACCGTCTGCACGCCCGGGTCGGCCGCGGCTACGCGGTGCTCGCCAACACCTCACCGGACTGCCTCACGACCACCGTCTTCACCCGCGCTCCGGAGCTGCCCGGCCCGGCCCTGCGCGAGGCCCGCGAGCTCACCGCCCTGCACGGGCTCGTGCACGCGGTCCACGCTCACGCTGGCGGGGTGCGCCTGCTGCCCCTGGACGAGGATCCCCGGGTGGTGCCGCTCCACGCCCCGGACGGCATGCTCGACGAGTCCCTGGTGCTCGCCGCCCGCGCCCTCACCCCGGTCGCCGGGCCCGCCAACCTGCCCTCGCTGCTCGCCCTGCCTCCCGAGCGCGTGCTGGACGTCTTCCGCTCCGGTCCCGCCCTGGCCCGCGAGGGACGCTACTGGGTCGCCGGACGGGGAGCCCGCGAGGCGCGCTGACCGACGCCGGACACCCCCGATCCCGCGGTCCGGTTAGGCACCGTGTCCCCGAGGAGGATCCATGTCCGAGCGTGTCACCCGCGAAGCCGTCCGCGACCTGTTCGAGCTGCCCATGCCCGAGCTGCTGTTCCGGGCCATGGCCGCGCACCGGGAGCACCACGATCCGACCCAGGTGCAGTGGTCGACGCTGCTGTCCATCAAGACCGGCGCCTGCCCCGAGGACTGCGGCTACTGCAGCCAGTCCGCCCGCTGGAACACCGGGCTGAAGCGCGAGCCCCTGCTGGACCTCGACACGGTGCGCGAGGCGGCCCATGCGGCCAAGAAGGCAGGTAGTACGCGCTTTTGCATGGGTGCGGCCTGGCGCCGGGTCAGCGCGCGCGACACCCCCCGGGTCGCCGAGCTCATCGCCGAGGTGAAGGCGCTGGGCATGGAGACCTGTGTGACGCTGGGCACCATCACCGAAGACCAGGCGAAGACCTTCGCCGATGCCGGGCTCGACTACTACAACCACAACCTCGACACCTCCCGCGAGCACTACGCCGAGATCATCACGACCCGCAGCTACGACGAGCGGCTGCAGACCCTGCGCAACGTGCGCTCGGCGGGGGTCAAGGTGTGCTGCGGCGGCATCGTGGGCGTGGGCGAGACCCGCGAGGACCGGGTCGGCCTGCTGTGGGAGCTCGCCAACCTGCCCGAGCCGCCCGACAGCGTGCCCATCAACGAGCTGGTGCCGGTCGCGGGCACGCCGCTCGCCGACGGGGGCGTGAGCCGGGTCGACCCCTTCGAGGTGGTGCGCACCATCGCGGTCGCCCGCATCCTCATGCCGAAGAGCTACGTGCGCCTGTCCGCCGGCCGCACCGACATGGACGAGGCCCTCCAGGCGATGTGCCTGATGGCGGGCGCCAACTCGATGTTCACCGGCGACACCCTGCTGACGACGGACAACCCGGCGTTCGAGCAGGATCGGGCGCTGCTCGCGCGACTGGGCATGCGCCCGGAGCAGGCCGAGGAGTCCGACGTGGACGTGACCGTCGGTCCGTGCGCCACCGCCGATCGTATCCTGGGCGCGCCCGCGAAGTAGGCATTCTCCGCCAGGGAAGCGCCGCCGCCCTCCGCATGTCCGGAGGCGTCCGCTCCTGTCCGGGAGCACCCTCGGGCATGGAGGCGACGTGCAGCTGTGGCAGCGGATCGGTGGGGTCGTGGCGGTGGGCCTGGTCGGGCTCGTCGGGGTGGTCGGTGGGCTGGTCGCGTGGGGTGGGCCGCTCAACGACCTGCGCCCCGACGTGATCACGGTCGATGCACCGCAGCCGGACCGCGAGGCGAAGGGGCGGGAGCTGCTCCAGGCGGCGTACGAGGCGCACGGCGCGAAGCGCTGGATGGACCAGCCCGGTCAGCGCCTGCAGCTGCGCGACGACTGGCCCGGCACCATGGGGGTGATCAGCCGTCCGTGGCCGCTCGACGGCCAGCGGCTGACCGTGCATCAGCGTCGCCACAACAGCTTCGACTCCGAGGTCGTCATGCACGGCGAGGGCGTCGAGGGCACCGTGTGGGCGATCCAGGACGGCCAGCCGTACAAGCAGCTTCCCGGCCAGCCCCGCGCGGCGGTCGACGACGACGCGATCGCGTTCCTGCTGCCGACCATGCACTACTTCGTCGAGCTGCCCCAGCGGATCACCGAGGCCGAGCTGGTCCGCTACGTGGGCACCGAGACCGTGGGCGACACCACCTACGAGGTCGTCTACGCCACCTGGGGCAGCTGGGCCGCCAATGACACCTACGATCAGTACCTGGTCTACATCGATCCCCAGACCGGCCGCATCGACAAGGCCGCCTACACGGTGCGCGACATCACCCGCTTCCTCGGCGGCGCCGCCCACTACGACGGCTTCGACGAGGTCGGCGGGGTGCTGATGCCCGGCACCATCACCATCACCTTCGACGTGAACGACGACCCGACCGACGACGCCAACGTCATCCACCGCATGACGATCGAGAGCCTGGAGATCGCGGCGTTGTAGCGTGCGGGCGAGAGTCATCAGGGTGATCCGGGGTTGACGGGCGCACGTTCGGCACCCGTCGGAGGCGAGGTCACCCGCCGAGCTTCTGGATCATCCGGTCGATTCGGCGCAGGTTGTGCTGCTGGGCCTCACCTCCCGGGAGGTCCACCAGCTGCAGCACCGTCAGCGTCTCGGCCGCCGAGCCCCGGGCGATCTCGAAGTGGTGCGTCTGGGCCTTGCCCCGTCGCAGGCTGCCTTCGGCGATGTTCAGCGCGACCGAGGCCGAAGCCCGAACCGCCTGGTTCTTGAGGTCCGACGTGCCCCTTGGCCAACGACTTCGAAGGGTCCAACGCCCGACCTCGAGGGCGACCTTGTACACGTCCAGTCGTTCGTGAGCCATCTGCATCTCGTCCTCCCGGAGGGCCTTGCGGA
>CALATR010000737.1 GCA_937891875.1 uncultured Pseudomonadota bacterium
CCTTCCCGAGATCTACGCCCTGCGTTCCGCCACGCGGCGATCGACTCGATTCCCCTACAACGCATCCTCGAACAGGCTCCGCAGCTCGTCGGCGTTCAGGCTCTTCACGAAGCCGCCGTCGCTGCCAAGCGCCACCTCGGCCAGCTCGCGCTTGGACTCCTGCAGCTCCAGGATCCGCTCCTCGACGCTGTTCTCCGCGATGAAGCGGCAGCTGACGACGGGCTTGTCCTGGCCGATCCGGTGGGCGCGGTCGGTGGCCTGCTGCTCGACGGCGGGGTTCCACCAGGGGTCGAGGTGCACGACGTAGTCGGCGGCGGTCAGGTTGAGACCGGTGCCGCCGGCCTTGAGCGAGAGCAGGAAGATGGGTGGGCCGTCTTCGTGCTGGAAGGCGTCGATGACCTGCTGGCGGTTGCGGGTGCTGCCGTCGAGGCGGACCCAGTCGAGGCCGAGCGCCTTCAGGCGCGGCTCCACCCGGTCGAGCAGGCCGGTCCACTGGCTGAAGATCAGCAGCTTGTGGTCCTTGTCGACCACGTCCACCAGCAGCTCCTCCAGGCGGTCGAGCTTGCAGCTGGGCGCGCCCTGGCCGGCCTCGCCGGGGAGCAGCGAGGGATCGCAGCAGGCCTGGCGCATGCGCAGGAGCGCCTCGAGGACCTGGAAGGTGGAGCGACCGACGCCCCGCTCGGCGATGGCGCGCTGCACGTCGGCCCGGGCGGCCATGCGGACCGCGTCGTACACGGTGCGCTGGGCGGTCGACATCTCGCAGCGGATGACCATCTCGGTGAGCTCGGGCAGCTCCGGGGCGACCTGCTGCTTGAGGCGGCGCAGCACGTAGGGCTTCACGCGACGATGCAGGTCTTCCCTGGCTTTCGGGCTACCCGCCTCGATGGGCTTCACGAAGCGCTCGCGGAAGGACTCGAGGCTGCCGAGCAGGCCGGGCATCAGGAAGCGGAAGAGGCTCCACAGCTCCTCGAGGCGGTTCTCGACGGGCGTACCGGTGAGGCACAGGCGGTGGTCGGCGGGGATCCGGGTCGCCGCGCGGGCGGTCTGGCTGGACGGGTTCTTGATGGCCTGGGCCTCGTCCAGCACGACGTAGTTCCAGCCGTGCTCGCGCAGGGCGTCCAGGTCCAGGCGCAGGAGCGCGTAGCTGGTGAGCGTGAGGTCGCTCTGGTCCAGCTTGCGATCGGGGCCGTGGTAGACGTTGACCGTGAGGTGCGGGGTGAACTTCGCCGCCTCGCGCTGCCAGTTCCGGATGACCGAGGTGGGCGCGACGATGAGGTTCTTGCCGCCCGCGTTCGCCAGCGCGACCAGGGCCTGGATCGTCTTTCCGAGGCCCATGTCGTCGGCCAGGATGCCGTGGATGTCCATCTGCTGGAGGAAGGACAGCCAGCGGAAGCCGGCGAGCTGGTAGGGGCGGAGCTCGCCCTGGAACTGCGCGGGGATGGGGACCTCGGGCAGGCCCTCGTTGCTCTCCACGAAGTCGCGCAGGCGCGTCAGATCCGAGGGCACCTGGTGCTTGTTGCCCTCGAGCAGCTCGACCAGGGCGGCGGTGGCGTTGCGGTCGACCCGGCCCTTGGCGTCGCGGGCCTCCAGCAGCTCGCGCAGGACCGCACCGTGCTCCTGGAGCCAGCCGGCAGGCAGCGGTGCAAATCCACCTTGGAACAGGGGAACCAGCGAGCGGCCTGCCTTCCACGCCTCGAGCACCGCCCACGGATCCGCCTCGCCGAGGTCGCCCTCGAACTGCACGTCGAGCTCCCAGGACGGGCGGCCCTGGTCGTCGTCGTGGCGGATGATCTCGAAGTGGGGCTCGACCGGGGCGTCGACCACGGCGAAGCGCTCCTCCTCGGGAACGCCGTGCACCGGGCCGTCGTGGCGCTTGAGGCTGCCGGTGAGGAAGTCGGCGGCGTGCTCCGGCGGCAGGACCCGCTTGATGCCGACCGGAATGCCCGTCTTCTGCTGGAAGGTGCGCACGACCATGCGCTCCCGGCCGAGGTCGCGGGCGGGCACGACATCACCGAGGGGCTTGAGGATGCCCTCCTCCACCCTGGCCACCGCGGGATCGCCGTACTCGACCATGGCGAGCACCTGCAGGCCCAGGGGTACCTCGTCCAGGTAGACCGCCACCCGGGGCTCGAGCTGATCCCCCTCGGGCAGGCGGTCCGTGTGCACGACCACCGGGATCTGCAGCCGCAGCCGCGGCAGGACCTCGTTGACGAGGAGGTGCATCTGCTCGGGCTCGTAGCGGACGCCGCGGGTGAGCTGCTTGCGCTGCTGGGGGGACAGCTCGCCGTGGCTCGTCGGGTGCAGGGTGTTGCCGACCAGGGTGGCGCCGCGGAAGAGGCGGTCGATGCCCGAGGGGCGGAACAGGCCGACCTTGAAGCCCTCGTCCTCGTCGAGCACGCGGACCTCGAAGCGCACGTCCTCCGGAGAGAGGTTGACCGGCTTTCCGTCGAGGGTGGCGTCGGCCTTGCCCTCGAGGAAGCGGAGCAGGCGGCGCGTCGTCTCGCCGGGCAGGGCGCCGCCAGCGTGCATGGCCAGCAGCGTCTCCGCCTGGGCGTCTCCGCGGGTGCCCATGACGTCGTTCTCGGACAGGGTGCCCTTGAGCGGCGTGACCCGTCCGTCACCCCACAGGATGTCGCGCTCGAGGAAGAGGTCCGGTCCCTTGGAAGTGAGGTTGTACCGGATCTTCACCTTGTAGCGCGGGGCGGCCTCGGGCAGGGCGCCGGACTTGACCATCGACTGGTTCAGCGCGATGAGCGAGGCCACCACCGGCGTGCTCCACCCGGC
>CALATR010000738.1 GCA_937891875.1 uncultured Pseudomonadota bacterium
CTCGAACATGCCGGCCCCCCACTCACCGCGGAGTCCGCCGCCGACGCCGGCACCCATGATGCCGAAGCCGACCGGCTTGGCGCTGACGCGCTCGGCGGTGGTGTACTCGAAGGCGAGCTCGGTCGCGCGGGCGAACCCCAGGGCGCCGTAGGCGGACCAGGTGCCGTTGTCCCAGGCGCGGTACCGACCGCCGACCTCGACGTCCAGCGGCAGGTAGAAGGGCTTCTCTTCGCCGAGGCCCAGCCGGACCGCGCTGGCCTGGAAGCGGGCGTTGAACCCGAGCGTCTTGGCGCTGCCCGCCCACACCTCGGCCGCCAGGTGCAGGCCCGGCTGGCTGAAGGTGGTGTAGGCCGCTTCGGGGGCGAACTGATCGGCTGCGTCACCGTCCAGGGTGGAGCCGTAGGACGACACGTGGTTGATGAACGCGCCGCGCAGGCGGGCGGTCTGGTAGCCGGTGGCCCCGGCGCCGGGGTTGCGCGTCTTGGGCTTGCCGCCCGGGGTGCCACCCGGAGTGCCCCCACCCGGGGTCGCCGCTGCGGTCTGGCCGCCGCCGGCGGGGGTGGTCGTGCCCGGGGTTGCCACAGGGGTGGTGCCTGGCACCGAGGTGGGCGTGGCGGGTGCTGTCGTCGCCACCGGGGCGGACACGACGACCGGCGCCTCGGCCTTGGGGATGTAGAGGTGGGCGACCCGGGCCTTCCAGCGCTCCAATGCCTCCAGATCCGGGGTGCTGCCGACGTGGAGCAGGCCGGGGTAGGGGGCGTCCGCCGTGCTCTGCCACAGGCGGGTCGTGGTCGTCAGGCCGGAGCCGCCGATGTCGATCTCGACCAGGCCGCCCTCGACGCCCACCTTGTAGGTGATGCGCGCGACGCCGTGGCGATCGGTCTTGGCAGAGGGCGGCAGGGCGCCGTCACCCTGGGGGACGGCGAGCTGCAGGTCGACGTTGGGAACCGGCATGCCGGCAGCGTCCTCGGCCACCACGACGAGCGAGATCTCGGTGGCGCCGTCGGCGTTGACCGCGTCCACGATGGGCCAGGCAACGAGGCGCTGGGCGGCGAGGCCCGTGCCGGTGAGCTGGGGCCAGGCCATGGCCTCGAGCCAGCCCGCGTCGCCCTCGAGGCGCCAGGAGCTGGTGTAGGTGCCGTCCCTGTTGTCGGATCCACGGCGGATCAGGCGCCCGTTGCGGACCTCGAACGTCGGGATCCGGCCGGTGACGCCCCGGCCAGCCGGGTCCTTCGCCCGCGCCGTCACCGCCGCGGTCGTCACCTCGTCGGACAGCTTGGGTGGGTCGCTGGACAGGGTCAGGGTGTTGGGGCTCGGCACCACGGTGACCTTGGCGGTGGTCTGGCTCTTGCCGGCCGTGATCGTCATGGTCGGCGAGCCGGTGTCCGGCAGGGTCCAGGGGACGACGAGCAGCTCGCCGCGGGCCTCGATGGCGCCCGCCTTGCCCTCGCTCACCTCGACCTTCAGCGCGGACGCGGCACACGTCTCCCCGGTCGGGGTGACACAGGCGACCGGCACGCCCAGGGTGGTGCCGCCACCGAGCCGGTCGGGCAGGGGGGCGACGACGAGGGCGTGGGGCACCTCCATCGGCAGCTTGGGTGTCGTGACCGTGGGCGTGCCCCCGACCGAGCTGGTCAGGGTGCCGGTCGGCCGGTCCGGATGCAGGGCGACGTCGAAGCTCACGGTGCCGTCAGGGCTCGCCTTGGTCGGGCCGTACTCGCGATCGCCGACCCGCAGCACGTTCATCGAGTCCGCAGGGGCGTCGAGGGTGATGTTCTGCTCGATGGTGACCGGCAGGACCTCGGCGTCGACGAAGGAGAAGGGGGCGGCGGTGTCGACCACCACGAACACCGGGCGGATGGGGGCGCCCAGGCGGGTCGGCGCGGTGTAGCGGGCCGCCCAGGAGCCGTCGCCGGAGGGCACGAGCTCGCCGATGGTGCCGTCACTGACTGCGATCGCCAGGCGGCGATCCCCCTGCAGCGGACCGGGGGAGGACGGGCGCACCTTGAGCGTCGCGCTGGCGCCCTGGGCGACCGTCGACGGGTCGGAGGTGATCGAGAAGCCGCCGGCCCAGGAGGGCACGACCGGAAGCTCCAGGCGCAGGTCCTCCTTCACGCCGGCGCCGCGCACCTTGATGGTCATGCCGATCTTCGTGTGCTCGCCCGTGGGGGGCGGGATCCACACGATGCGGTGGCCGCCGTCGATGGGCACGACCTCCACCAGCTCGCCGCGGTCGGGCAGCACCTTGAGCTTGGTGCCCGCGGGGGCGACCAGCTGCAGGGTGGCCGGCGTGGCGCCATCCCCGACCAGCGGGGGCGTCGGTACGGCCTGGACCGACTGCGCCAGGGCAGGGGTCGCGAGCGCGAGCATGGGAACCAGCGCGAGGCCGCCCAGGACTGCGAGGACGGTGCGCCCGGAAGCGAGGTTGGCGCGATCGATGAAGGACGAGCGTGCGAGCACGGTGATCTCCGTGTTGACGGCGTCGCAGAGGGTAGCATCGGCTGGGCCGGGACGATCCCCCGGCGCGTCAAACCGGGGTCACATCCCGCCGGCGGACCAGGGGATGCCGAAGCGGGCACCCAGGTCCGAGCCCTCCGAGCGCAGGCGGGCGGCGCGCTCCGGCTCGTCAGCAGCCAGGATCTTCGCCAGCTCCCGGCGGGCGTCCATGCTCCACTCGGCGCCGAAGCGGCCCTCGTCGGCCAGGCGGACTGCGTCCTCGAGGTGGGGCAGGGCGGTGCTCCGATCCCCCCGGCTCGCGGCGACCAGCCCTCGGGCCAGGGCCAGATGAAAGGGCGCGC
>CALATR010000739.1 GCA_937891875.1 uncultured Pseudomonadota bacterium
GGACCCAAGCCGGTCGCCCAGACCCGCCGCGATCGCACCCTCGACTACGCGACGAACCTGCTGCAGAAGGCCCTGCACACCTCGGTCGCCATCAAGCCGCGGAAGAACGGCAGCGGTCGGATCGTGCTCGACTACGCCGATGCCGAGGACCTCGAGCGGCTCATCGAGCACCTGCGCGGCGGCCAGGCCTAGGGCACGCGGGCGCGGTCGGCGCGCAAGCGGTACAAGGCGGTCCGCGGAGGACAGCAGTGCCGCACGTTCTGGCCATCGCCGGGGGGTCTGCCTCGGGCAAGAGCACCCTCGCCCAGGAGGTCGTGCGCACCCTCGGGGACGCTGCGCAGCACCTGCTGCACGACCGCTACTACCTGGCGCCGCCGGACGGGGTCGATCCGAACGGGTGGAACTTCGACCACCCGGACTCGCTCGACACCGCGCGCATGGTCCAGCACCTCGCCGAGCTGCGCGCCGGTCGGCCGGTCGACGTGCCCCGCTACGACTTCACCGTGCACGCGCCGGAGCCCGCCTTGGAGCGCCTCGAGGCCCGGCCGGTCGTGATCGTCGAGGGGATCCTGGTGCTCACCGACCCCGCCCTGCGCGCCCTCGCGGACATGACGGTCTTCGTCGATGCCCCGGCGGACATCCGCCTCGCACGCCGACTTCGCCGTGATGTGGCCGAGCGCGGGCGGGCGCCCATGCAGGTGCTCGATCGCTACCTGGCCATGGTGCGGCCGATGCATCAGGAGTGGGTCGAGCCCTGCCGCGACCACGCCGATCTGGTCGTGGACGGCACCCGGCCCATCGAGGCACTCCTGGCCGAGGTGCTGGCGGTCATGCAGGCGCGGGGCCTCTCGATCCGCTGACGGGCGTGCTCAGCTCTCGTCGCCCTGGACCGCACGATCGGCGAAGACGGCGTCGGCGAGCTTGTCCCAGCGGGCGTCCTTGCCGAAGAGCACCTCGTCGAGGCGACCGGCCAGGTACAGCTGACGGAAGCGGCGCACCTTCTCGGCACGAGGGTCGCGGGGCGTCACGGGCGTCTCGGTGTGCATGGCCGCTCCAGGGAGTGACGCACGATGGCGTCGCTCCCTGGTTCGGTGCGCCCGATCCCGGCTTGAGGACTTTTCTGTCGGCGGGGGTCCAGGCTCTGCGTGCAGGACGCAATTCCTGCCGACGAACGTCCGGGATCAGTGGCCGGGGTGGTAGGCGCGGAGGCGGGTGCGGAGGCGCTTGATGCCCTGGCCGCACAGCTGGCAGGCGCGGCTCTCGGTCACGCCGAGCACGCTGCCGACCTCCTTGAGGCTCATCTCCTGGAGGTAGTACAGGGCCAGCGCGGTCTTCTCGCGCTCGGGGAGGCGCTCCAGCGCGTCGTGCATGGCCAGCCGCAGCTCCTCGTGCACCCACTCGTTGGTCGGATCCTCGTGGTCACCGGCCACCTGCTCGACGAGCGGGGTGGGGTTGCCGTCGCCCATGGGGGCGTCCAGCGAGAGCAGGGAGCGGATCTGGCTGTCGGCGACGATGGCGTCGAACTTCTTCACGCTGACGTGGCAGACGGTCGCCATCTCCTTGCGGGTCGGGGTGCGGCCCAGGGACTCGGAGAGCTGCTTCTTGGCGGAGTCGACCAGGTCGGCCTTGCGGCGGACGGAGCGGGGGACCCAGTCGGCGGCGCGCAGGGTGTCGACGATGGCGCCGTGGATGCGGTGCTTGGCGTAGGTCTCGAAGGGGACCTTGCGGGAGGCGTCGTAGCGGTCGATGGCCTCGAGGAGCCCGGTGGTGCCGGCGGAGATGAGATCGTCGAGCTCGACCGCCTTGGGGAGCCGCGCGTGGATGCGGCACGCGATGGCGCGAACCATCGGGTAGTGGCGCATGACGAGCTGGTCGCGGGCGGGGGCGGCGGAAACGGCGAGGGTGCTGGTCATCTGAATCTCCGGGGGCCGAGGCACTCAGACATTCAGCAAGGGGTGTGCCAGCTTGGGACACTCAACAATTGCGTCAATGAGCCGATGGACGCGTCGTCTCCAATGTGAGACAGTATCTCTTTGGATACGCGAAGTGTCCCAGATCGGGATCCCAAAGTGAGACACCTGGGGACGGGTGGGGATGCTGGCGAACGGGGTCAGGACGACAGGTGTGAGATCGCGTGATGTCCCACCTGTCGGCCTGACCCCGTCCGTCCGGTTGCGGCGACCGCCCTGGCCGCTGGACCCCACGCACACGGCACCTTCGTGCGGCCGGCATGTCACACCTGTCGGCCTGACCCTGCTCACCGCTCACCCCAGCCCGACCGCCATCCGCAGCGCCTTCACCGTCGCGCTGAACTCCATGGCGTCCTCGGTACCCTGGCACACGAAGTCCTTGAGGGCGTCGACCCGGGCCACGGCCTCGTCGACGTCCTTGGAGGTGCCCTTGCGGTAGGCGCCGAGGCGGATGAGCTCCTCGTTCTCGCGCCAGGTGGCCAGCAGGTCGCGGAAGCGGTTCGCGCCTTCGCGGTGCGGCGGGCCGGCGACCCGGCTCATGAGCCGGGACAGGGACGCGAGCACGTCGACCGCCGGATATTGTCCATGCATCGCGAGCTTTCGTGACAAGACCACGTGGCCGTCCACGATGCCGCGGACCGCGTCGCCGATGGGGTCGTGGATGTCGTCGCCCTCGACCAGCACGGTGTAGATGCCCGTGATCGAGCCCCCGCCGCCAGCCGGACCCGCGCGCTCGAGGAGGGCGGGGAGCACGGAGAAGACCGAGGGGGTGAAGCCGCCGCGGGTGGGGGGCTCGCCCGCCGCCAGGCCGATCTGGCGCTGGGCCTGGGCCAGGCGGGTGATCGAGTCCATCAGCACC
>CALATR010000740.1 GCA_937891875.1 uncultured Pseudomonadota bacterium
GTGAAGCGCATCCGCCCGGCGTCGCTCTCCAGGATCCGGGCGCGGAGGAGCTCGGCCAGGGCGAGGGTGCGATCGGCCACGGGCAGGACCTGCTCGGCGATCGCGGGCTCGAAGGTCCGTCCGAGCAGGGCCCCGGCGACCGCGAGACGGCGCGCGTCGGCGGGCAGGGCGTCGAGTCGCTGGGCCAGCAGCTCGCGGACCGAGGACGGCACCGCGGGCAGCGCCACGTCCAGGGCGACGGGACCGTCGGGGGCCTCGACCCGCCAGACCCCCTCGCTGCGGGTGAGGCTCCCCGCCTCGACCGCGGCACGGAGCATCTCGCCCACGAAGAGCGGGTTGCCCTCCGTGTGCTCGAACAGTCGCCGGGAGAAGCGACGGGCGGGCTCGGGGAGCGCGAGCATGTGCTGGACCAGGTCGCAGACGTGATCGGGCAGCAGGCGCCCCAGCCGAAGCGGCTCGGTGAGCGCGGCGAGCGCCGTGACCCGTGGACTCATCTCCTCGATGCGCGCAGTGCCGACGAGCAACAGCCCCGCAGGCTGGCGCTCCACCAGCTCCTTGGCGAGGTCCATGGACAGGCCATCCGCCCACTGCAGATCGTCGAGCAACACGACCAGCGGCGAGCGGCCGACCCGCTCCACCAGCGCAGCCGCGAGCCCCTCCACCCGATGGCGCCGCCGAGCCTTGGGGGGAAGATCCGCCGGCGGCTCCGGCTGCTCCACGCCCAGCTGGCCCAGGATCGGCTCCCACACGTGCAGCAGGCCCCCGTCCGGCCGGGCCACCCCGGTGACGTGGGCCAGCCCCCGCCGACGGGCATCGCGGCAGAGCTCCAGGGCCAGGCGGGTCTTGCCCGAGCCCGACTCACCCAGGATCAGGCGGAAGCCAGCGACCGGATCGGCGCGGAGGGGCTCGGTGAGCGCCGCCCACTCCGCACGGCGTCCCGCCAGCGCCGCCCGATGCACGTACGGGCGGGGCGCCGGCCGGGGCTCGGTGTCGGGACGCGCCCCCGCAGCGACCAGGGCACGGGCGACGTCGGTCGCGTAGGGGATCCTCTTTGTAGGCTCCTTCTCGAGCAGCGCACCGATCAGCGCCTCGAGCGCGGGCGGGGCGCCGTCGACCAGGCTCGACACCGCCGGGGGGAGCTGGTGGCAGTGTCCGTGCAGGACCGCGTGCACGCTGCCCACGAACGGTCCCCGTCCGGTCAGCATCATGAACAGCACGCACCCGAGCGCGTACAGGTCGGTGCGCGCATCGACGAGCTCGCCGCGGATCTGCTCCGGGGCCATGGTCGCAGACGTGCCCGCCGACGTGCCCCGGCCCAGGATCAGCTCGTCCCGACCGTGCCGGTCGCGCACCACCGACGCGATGCCGAAGTCGAGCAGCACCGGCCGGCCCTGGGGCGAGACCAGCACGTTGCCCGGCTTGAGATCGCGGTGGACCTGTCCCTGGCCGTGCAGCCAGGCGAGCGGGGTGCACAGGCGACACGCGAGATCGAGCACCTCCTGGACGCGCTCCCGACTCAGCGAGGTTCTCCCTCCAGATTCTCCAGGCGAACCCAGGCTCGTTCCCCTGGGGACCGGCGCGGCCGGGAGGGTGGCCTCCCCGTCCCAGGTCTGCTGCGCCGGCGTCGCCGCGTCCGACACCCGCGATACCAGCGCCGTCCCCTCCACCCAGCTCATCGCGATCCAGGGCGTCTGTGCGTCCAGGTCGGCGTCCAGGAGACGCACGATGTCCGGGTGGTGCAGACGCTCCAGCAGCTCCAGCTCCCGCCTCAGCCCCGCGCGCAGGCTCGATGCCGTCAGGCGCAGGGTCTTGAGCGCCGCGAGCTCCCCGGTCCGGGTGTGCCGGGCCTTCCACACGACCCCCATGCCACCCGATCCCGCGGGAGCGAGGAGCTGCCACGGACCGTGCGTTCGAGCGCCGCTGTCGTCCGAGCCTTCGGGGTCGTGGGGCCTGCGCATCGACACTCCCGCCACGCCGCGGCGCGAGACACACCGCGGGGCGGACTATGCCATGGGGTGCCGGGCTGCCCCCACCGCCTCAGTCGGTCGAGAAGCCTTGGGACTGGCGCACGGGCAGGTCGAAGCAGTCCACGGACTCGCCGCGCACCACCGGATCTTCGCCATCGATGACGAACGAGAAGTGGTGCACGGTGTCGCGGCCGACCAGAGCCAGGGTGTGCCCGTTGCCAGACAGCACCAGCTCACCGGTGGTGGTGGGGACCCGCGTCGACGAGCGGCGCGCTCCGCTGGGTCCGTCGATGCGCTCGATGTTGCCGAGATCGTCCGACACACTGGCGAACACCACCAGGTCCTGCTTGTCCCCGCGCACCTCGATGTCCACGACCGGGCCGCTGGCCTCGGTGGTCCACAGCACGGCCCCGGCATCGTCCAGCGCGGTCAGGGTCCGCTCGCCGCGGCGCGCGCACGCAAGCAGGCAAAGCAGATGCTGTCACTGGGTTCA